>DATKJG010000436.1:0-6417 GCA_035543215.1 Phycisphaerales bacterium
CTCGGGATCGCGCGTCTTCGACGTGTGGCTGAAGCGGATCGAGTAGTACAAACTCACCGCGACATCGCGCGGATCGCGCCGCAGCATGATCAGTTTCTTGTCAGCGAGCCTTCCGCCCGCAGGCACGGGATTCTCGACCGCCGTCTCGTACAGGTATGGATACACGCGCGACGCGACCACTCCGGTCGCCGGCAGCGGCAGTTCCTCGACCTTCCTGCCGTTGACGATCTCCTGTCCCATCTCGATGTGCTTCATGCCGGCAAACGCCCGCGCGATTCCCGGCCCGAAATCATTCGACAGGAACGACGATGCCCCCTTGTGCACCGACAGCAGCAGCGTCGTGGGATGCGTGCAGGCGATCTTCTTCTTCCGCGACAAGAGGCTCGAGAGCATCAGGCGTCCAAATCAATCCAGCGGGGTGAATCAGCAGCGATCCATCGCATGCGAGCGGCGATTCTATCCCTTCATCGGCGATGAATCGTCGTCAGCATTCGACATCACCAGCATTCGCAGCCAGACTCGATCCATCTTCACTGCGAATGCGATTTCTCCGCTTCCTCTTCCCACTCACCTCGTCACGCGCGTCCTCACCGCCCCGCCTTCTCCACGATGTCCACCTGCCACAAGTCCTCGAGTTTTCGCGCCAGCGTCAGCCAGTCCTGCACTTCCGGTCCGCCGTGCTGCTCCAGCCAGGTGAAGTAGCAGTCATCGCCCTCGATGTCCTGCCACGAATCCGGATACCGCGCCTGCAGTTGAGGCGATTGATCCCAGTATTTGATGAACGTCCGTGCCGTCGAGCGGCGAACACGAAACCGCGCGAAGTCGAACGCCTCGGGCGCGCTCTCCGGCACCGCCTTCGTCCACTCATCGTTCTCTTCGTACCCCAGTTCGCGCACGAGATCGACGAACGGCCGGCCCAGCGCGTCCAGCAGTTCGCGATCGAAGTAGTTCGCCCAGTCGCCCGCCTGGCCCTTGCGAATCATGCTGTTGCGCTGCTCCGCGCTGCCGCCCGTCGCCGATTCGAACGAACGATCCTTGACGATGCGCGCGATCGCTGCATCGTCCTCGGACGTGCCGAGGAACGCGAGAATCCTCTTGAGTTCGGTTGCGGCATTGACCAGCAAGTCCTCGTAGCGCACGACGTGCACGAGTCCGGGCGTCGGCGAGGCCTGCCCGAAGTACTCTTTCAGCCTGCGCGTGATGCGCTTGCCGAAGGCCTGCTTCCACTTCGGATTGTGCTCGATCTCGCCCGTCGAAGCGTTGACGCGCACGAACGACATCGCCAGCGTCGGGCTCATCGTCGCCAGGAAGTGATAGAAAAACGAGACGGTGATGTCGCGCGGATCGCGCAGCAGGTTGATGATCCTGAAATCCCGGAACAGTCGCTGCAGTTCCGCCACCGGTGTGTGCATCGCCGGCATGCCAATGGCTTTCCACGGTCGACTCGCATACGGCGGCTTGCTCGTGGGATCGAGCAGATGTGCGAAGCGCTGCTCGGGCCTGGGCCCTGTAGGGGGGGCCGGCGCGATCTTCGCGCTCTCCACGCCCAGATCACGCAGGAAACCCTTCATTTCATCGCGCCCGCGCCGCGACAGGTTCATCGGCCCCATCGCCTCATTCGCCGTCGCGTCGAACATGCGCACAGCGAAGTCGCGCACGCTCACGCCCTCCCGCCGCAGCAATTCCATTAGCCCCTCGTGCTCGAGGAACATCCTGCACATCAGCGGCAGGCCCGCGGCCGGATCGTTCGCGTAGCAGCCCACCGATTCGCAATCGAACACCATCTTCTGCAGCCACTTGTTCCCGCACTTGGGGAAGCCGCTGATGATGAAATACGTGGGGGGCGCCGTGGCTGGGGCAGTCATCGAAGAGCGATTGTACGCAGCGGGGTGAGGTGTCGGGATGCCACAACGCTGTCAGTGACCGAGCCGGCCCACAACCAAGCGGCCGCACCCAATCGATTTGCTCGCAGGGCGCGGCCGGCTCAGAAACGAGCCACACTCAATCACTCCCTCCCTCCATCACTCCATCACGCCGTCACACGCTCAATTCCCCCAATTCACGACCACGATCAGCAGGTCGTTGATCTCGACATCGCCCGAGACGTTGATGTCGGCGTAGCAAGGCTCAGGACTCTTTTCGGGGCACGGGCCCCAGGCCGTGATCACCGCCAGCAGGTCGTTGACGCCCACACCGCCATCGTTGTCGGCATCGCCGGGGTTGCAAGGCGAAGGCACGCATGATGTGCTTGCGCCCTGGAACACGCCATTGAGGTTCGTGCACTGCGATTGCGAGGTGATCACGCAGAAGTGCGCGCCGGCGGGACTGGTGATGCAGCAGGCGCCCATGCCGCTGGCGGGCGCGCAAGGCAGCGGATTGCACGTGGTGCCCACACCCTGGAACGTGCCGCCCATCGCCTGGCACTGGATCTGCGAAATCACCGCGCACGCCAGGCCGGTGTTGCCGAAGCAGCATGCGCCGGTCGCTGGCGGCGTGTTGCACGTGGTGTTCGTGCAGGTGGTGTTGGGGCCCTGCCATGTTCCGTTGAACGATGTGCACTGGAACTGCGTGGTGAGCAGACAGTGCACCACGCCGCTGTTGGTGGTGAGGCAGCAGGCGCCGATGGGCGGCGGCGCGCAGGGATTGGGATTGCAGGTCGTGTTCACGCCATGGAACACGCCGTTCTGCGCCGCGCACTGGGCTGCAGTGGTGATGTGGCAGAGCGCGCCGGCGCCGAAGCCGGTGCAGCAGGCTCCCGTCGGTGGCGGCGGACAGTTCGTGAGGCCGCAGGGCGTATTGGCGGTGAAGACTCCGCCCAAAGTGGCGCATTGCGCTTGCGTAGTGATGCCGCAGCCTCCGTTGGCGAAGCAGCACGCTCCGAGGACCGGCGGCGGGTTGCACGTGACCGCAGAGCATGCCGTGCCCGCGCCCTGGAACGTGCCGCCGATGGCTGTGCAGAACGCGTGGCTGGAGACGAAGCAGAATCCATTGGGTGCGCAGCACGCGCCGACGGCCGGCGGCGAACCGCACGTGGTGTTGGTGCAGCTGGTGTTCGCGCCCTGCCACGTTCCGCCGTTGGCGAGGCACTGGGCCTGGGTGGCGATCACGCACAGCACGCCCGCCGTGCCGAGGCAGCATGCGCCGGTGGGCGCGGGCGTTGGCGAGCACAGTTGATTGCTGCACGGGGTGTTCGCATGGAAGACTCCGCCTGCCGCGGCGCACTGCGCCTGCGTCGATTGAATGCATTGAACGGCGGCGGGCTGAGCCAGGCAGCACGCGCCGGTGACCGGCGGCGGGCAGAGCGTCGGGCTGCAGGTTGCGCCCGGGTGGAAGGTCCCGTTGGCGGCGGCGCACTGGGCGGCTGTCCCCTGGAAGCAGTTGACCGTGGTGCCCGGAATGGTGGCGCAGCACGCGCCAGTGACGGGCGGACAGGTGTTGGCGGTGCAGGTGGTGTTGGGCCCCTGCCAAGCGCCGTTGAGCGCGGTGCACTGGGCCTGCGTGCGGATCAGGCACTGCGTGCCGCCGAGCACTGAGGTGACGCAGCACGCGCCCGTCGGCGCGCAGGTGACGTTCGCGCATGTGGTACCCGCGTGCCATGTGCCGCCGAGGTTGGTGCATTGAGCCTGCGACAACTGTTGGCAGCTGATGCCCGCAGGCGAAACGATGCAGCACGCGCCAAGCGGTGGCGGCGCGCATGTCGTGGCGCTGCAGAGCGTGTTGGCATGGAACTGTCCGCCCGCTGCGCTGCACTGTTCCTGAGTGAGATTCTGGCAGATGATGACGCCCGCCTGCGGGAAGCAGCACGCGCCGATGGTTTGGCCATTGGCCGTGGCGGCGGTAACGCCGATGGCAAGAATCAGGAGCAGCGCACGAAGTCCACGGGCCCAACCACAAGACGACGGTTGACCGGCAGCACGATCCTTCAACATGGCTTGGTTCTCCTGCCCCATGTTTCGTGTCCCCGACTCCCGCCAACGGCGATGGCGATCCTGATCGAGCGCACCGTCCAGGTCGCTCAGGTCTTGCGTGAGCGAGCAGCGGTTCACGATTCGCTGCGTGCGCTGCGGGCGATCCGGATCCGGGATGCGGAGTTTACCGCGCCGCAGAGACAAGCAAGCCCGGACAAATTGCCAACAAACCGGTCGATCAGGCCCGCTCAAACAGGCAGACGGCTCCCCACGGTTTGCGGCCCTGCCGGCCATCGGATTCCGGCAGTTTCGACAAGACTCGCAGGATCCATGGCAGCCGCTTGTGACGGGCCGCCTCCTTGAACAGCGAGCGCACGCTCACCGGCTTCCAGCCGCATCGTTCGAAGAACAGCGGCCCCTCGGGCGGGCCGAACTTGAACGGCGCGCCCGCCGCCGCGACGCGCGAGCCCATCTTGCGCTGCAGCATCGCCAGCAATCCGGGCGAGACCATGTCAAGCGCCCAGTGGCGCATCGTTGGATGGGCCGAAAGATCGCGGCCAAGCGTTTCGGCCTCGTCTTCTGAGAGATAGATCATCAGGCCTTCGCTGACGATGAGGGCGCGCCTGCATCGCTGCGCGAGGTGCGCGAGCATCGCGCGCCGCGCATCGACATCGGCGAGATCGAGCGGCACGCGCTCCAGCCTGCAGCGCGGCTGCGCGCTGCCGAGTTCGCGGGCCTTCTCCTGAAGAAGTTCGGGGAGATCGACGTCGATCCACTGCAGCGACGCAGGCAGATCCATGCGATAGGGCCGCGCATCGAAGCCGGCCGCGAGGTTGATCACCATGTCGGCCCCGGCCTGCACCTGCTGCGCGATGACCTGGTCGAACAGCAGCGTGCGCATGGCCCACGGCCACTCCTGCCGATCGCCCTTACCCATGTCGCGCGCGATGCGCTCGCCGCGCTCGCCTGCGAGGGCCCGTGCGAAGGGATCGTGGAAGAGCGCATCGGGCCGTTCCGTCTCGCGGGCGCGATGCAGGGCCGTCCAGCGCGCGGTGTCGGAGATGTTCCGGATCGGCGCCGTCGAGGTTGAGGCTTGATCGTGCACGAATCACCTTGCCGCGGAAGGCTCTGACGCGAGCCGTATCATAAGTCCCGGCTCGAACGACGCGGGCACGGCCGATTTCAGGAGCATGACGATGACGATGCCGACACGAAGGATGACGGTCCGGCTGGCGCGCCTGTTGTGTGCTGTGCTCGTGGCGGCGTCGCCTTCGGTGGCGCAGCCGCCGTCCGCTGATGCGCCGGCCCCCGCGCCGCGCGAGGATTTCCCCGCCGCCGAGCCCGAATCGGTGGGCATGCCCATCGCTGCGCTCCAGGCCCTCGACGCGGTCGTGCAGAAGTATGTGGAGCGCGATGAGGCGGTCGGCGTTGAGCTGATGGTCATCAAGGATCGCAAGACCATCTGGCACAGCGCCCACGGCCTGCGCGACAAGACGACCGGCGAGAAGATGCGCCCCGGCGACATCTCCTGCATCCGCTCGCAGACCAAGTCGGTCATCGGCACGGCGATCCAGATGCTCATTGATGACGGCAAGATCGCGCTGGATGATCCGGCGTCGAAGTACCTTGCGGCCTTCGACAATGACGCCCATCACACCATCACCGTGCGACAACTGCTCGAGCATCGCTCCGGCCTGCCGCTGTCATCGCTGCTGGGAGTCGATCACAAGTCGCTCAAAGGCATCCAGGATGTGGCGGACCTCGCGGGCAAGGCGGATCTCGAATTCGCGCCGGGCAGCGCGTTCAACTACAGCGATGACGGCGCGGATTCGCTGACAGCGATCGTCGAGAAAGTCAGCGGCATGCCTGCGGCAGCGTTCATTGAGCAGCGCATCCTCAAGCCGCTTGGAATGAACGACACCATCACCGTGGTGACGAAGGATGATCCGCGCCTGCCGCGCATCAACAGCCCGCATGCAGGCGGCCGCGGCGTGTGGGCGCGCTTCTGGTCGCCGACGGAGGATGATCCGCTGTTTCCGTATCTGCTCGGCTCGCAGTCGATCTACTCGACCTGCGCCGACTACGCGCGGCTGCTGTGCCTGTGGGCTGATGATGGAGTCGCGCCCAATGGCACGCGGCTGCTCTCGCACGACTCGATCGTTCGCGGATTGACGGCCGCCAGCGACATGGAGTATCCCGATGCGTTCCAGGGCCTGCAGACGCGCTACGGGCAGTTGTGGATGCTGTGGACTTCGATGAATGCCGGCGCTGAGAAGGTCATCGTGTTCGGCCACGGCGGCTCGGACGGCACCATCGCGTGGATGTGGCCCGAGCGCAACCTCATCGTGTCGTATTACACGCAGTCGCGCGGCGGCATGACCGTTGTCAGCATCGCGCCCGAGGTTGATCGCCTGCTCATCCGTGGCGAGGATCCGGCTGCCAGTGCGCCGGCGATCGCCGCCGGGGGCGTCGATCGTCGTCCGGATTACGCAGGGGTCTATTGGAATGA
>DATKJG010000437.1:0-8242 GCA_035543215.1 Phycisphaerales bacterium
CGATCCACGGAATGATGCGCGCCAGTTCCTCCAGGTGCGTGCGGCGATGGCGGTCGGCGTCGGCGCTCGCCGGGTAGAACTCGCCCAGGTGCGGCATTGCCAGCAGTTCCATGCCCATCGACGCGACCTCGCAGTATTCGATCGGCGGGTGGCGGTAATCGACCAGCGGCTCGTCCTTGCACAGCATCGAGTGAAACGCGTGGCCGGCCTCGTGAATCATCGTCTGCAGGTCGCGCTGCAGGCCGGCGGCGTTCATGAAGATGAACGGCTTGCGCTGGCGGTCGCGATTCTCCTGATAGCCGCCGGGCGCTTTGCCCTTGCGCGAATCGAGATCGAGGCAGTCGCCGCTGCGCATCGAATCGAAGAGTGCGCCGAGCCCGCCATCGAGCTTGTGAAACAGGCGCGAGGTCTTGGCGACGAGATCATCGGATTTCTCGAAGGGCTTGAGCGGCGCGCGCCCCTTGATGTCGACAGCGAGATCCCACGGGCGGAGCCTGTCGATCTTGAGCGCGGATGCCCGCTCGCGATTGAGTTGGCGATGCAGCGGCACGACGACGTTCTCGGCCCCGCGATGGAAGTCGCGACAGGTCTCGGCGGTGTAGTCGAAGCGATGCTTGCGCTTGAAGGTGTAATCGAGATAGTTCCTGAAGCCTGCGTTCTGCGCCATCTGATGCCGGAGTTTCAGGAGTTGATCAAAGATGTCAGAGAGGCGCTGCTGATCCTGCGCGCGGCGGGCGGCGACGAGTTTCCACGCCTCCTCGCGCGTGGCCCGGTCGGTCTCCTCGAAGTACTTGGCCATCTGCGGCAGGGTCTTCTCCTCGCCGCGGAAGTTCACCGTCATCGCGCCGCAGATTTCATCGAACTGCTGCACGAGTTCAGTCTCCTGCGTCTGCAGGGGAATGTTCTGCTCGCGGAAGATTTCGACATCAGCCTTGATATTGCGCAGCAGCACGCCGAACCGCGCCTGATCGAGTTTCGGCGCGTACGGGCTTGAGGCGACCTTCTTGTCGAGTTCGAAGCCGGCTTTCTTGAGTTGCGGCTCGACGTTCTTCACAAAGTCCAGGTAGGCGTTCTTGATCGCTGCATCATCGGTGTGACAGGTCATGTTGATGTACAGCGTCGCGTGCGCCTCGTTGGCGGCGGCATCGAGTTCCGAGCGATCCAGCAGCAACTGCTTGAGGCAGCCATCGCACTTGAGCGGCCGATCGATCAGCGCCTGGTACAGCGGCTGCAGGGTCGGCCATTTCGTGGCGTCGAGTTTGGCGGGGACAAAGTCGGTCATGTGAGTCAAAGTCGAGAGCGGAGAGTCGAGAATCGAAACGTCAAACGTTTCCAAACTGCGGATCAGAGTGTACCGGCCGGCTTCGCAAGAGTTGTGCGGCGGTCCGCCTGCAAGCCTTCAACCGTCCAGCGCGACGCCCCGCACCGCCACCGCCGGCAGTTTCAACTTCTGCTCGGCGGCGTCGGCGAGCGCGATCGCGTGCATCTGGTCATCGCACAGCACGAAGATCGCCGATCCCGAGCCGGTGACATGAGCCGGCCGCTCTGCCAGTTGGGAAAGCGATTCGATCGCCTCGCGCAGGGCGGGCGCGGCCGTCATGGCCGCCTCGGCCAAGTCGTTGAAAGGCGCATCGGGGGCGAGGCGCGGCCGGCTTCCCGCCAGCGAGCGCACGGTATCCGGGCGCAGGCTCCCGCCGCCGATCTCGTCGAACAATCCATATATACGTGGCGTTGGGCACTGGGCATCGGGAAACGCCACTACCGCGTGCATCAGCGCTGACGATTCGAACGGAAGATGCGTCAACCGCTCGCCCAGGCCTTCCACAATCGCGCTGCCGCCGTGCACAAGGAACGGCACATCCGAGCCGAGCGTCGCGCCGATCGTCGCCAGTTCCTCGCGCGAGAGATTCAGATCGTACAGATCGTTGAGCGCGCGGAGCATGGCGGCCGCGTCAGACGATCCGCCTCCCATTCCGCCACCGACGGGAATGCGCTTCTCCAGTTTCATCTGCACCGGCAGGCCCCCCATTCTCCCCGCCGTCCTCATGTGCTTCTCCAGCGCCTGGTGCGCCCGCACGGCAAGATCCTTCGTGAGCGACCAGTTGATCTCGCTTCGCCGCCGCGCTTCCTTGTGCCAGACGATCGCGTAGCGCGACAGCACGCCGGGCTCGAGGCGCGTGAGCGTGAGCTCATCGAACAGGTCGACGGTCATCATCCACGAGGCGATCGGGTGGAAGCCGCCGAGTTCGGCCGCGGGCGGGCCGACGGAAAGCGCGAGATTCAGCTTCGCCGGCGCAAGAACTTTGATGGATCGAGCCATGCGTGGCCGCTGACGATAGCGGGAAGGCGGTTTCTCTTCTCGGACCGTGCGAAAGGAGGGCGACTTTTGCGCCGATGAGCATTGGGTGGAGCCGCACGTCTGTGCGGCCGGCGCCCGCGCCCGAGCCGGGCGCAAGGAGTTGCACCAATGCTCACCGAGATCAAGTCGCCCCCGACGCCATCGTCGCCGCTGAGCGCCGGCGATCGCCGCGTGCATCCGCGCATCGAGTACCAGCGGCCCTGCAAGGTCTTCAGCCCCGCGCTGCAGCGCTACTTCCTGGGCACGACGCGCGATCTCTCCGCCGGCGGCCTGCTCGTGCACGTGCCGCACGTGATCGATGTGCGCCCGGGCGACACGCTGCACATCGGCGTGGCGACCAAGCGCCGCGACCAGTTTCTGACCGCGGGCGAGATGCTCAAGGTCGTCGTCACGCGCTGCACCACCACCGTGGATGACCAGACCACGTTCGCGGTGAAGTTCGATCACGAGATTTCGAGCGTGCAGATCGCGACGCTGCCGCTGGCGGCGTGATGATTCGATCAACGCTGGCCGGGGCGTCGCGGTCGCCGATACATCACCGCACGCGCCTGGTCGTCGGGCCATGGCGCGATCGCCTGCTTCCAAACCTGCGCGGCCCGCGCCGGATCGCCCGTCAGCACGCAGGCCTGCGCCAGCGTGCGGAGTGAATCCGGGTTCTTGCTGGCTGGCGGCACGGGGGAGCGCCCGCTACGGACAATCGCCCCACATGCTGATCACCGCCAGCAGGTCATTGACATTGACCGCGCCGTCGGTGGGCAGAGGCGCGATGTCGGCGGCGCAGCCCTGCGGGCACGCGCCCCAGCCGCTGATCACCGCCAGCAGGTCATTGATGTTCACGCTGCGGTCGTTGATGATGTCGCCGGCACAGTGTGGCGGCAGCATGGTGTTGAGCGCCTGGTTCTGCTCGAAGGTGATGTCGATCGCGCCGGCTTCGCCCAGACCGGAGTTATGCACGCCGGAAGCGAAGCAGGGCGAATCGCGGAAGTTCGGGTCGATGGCGGCCCAGTCGTCGTGGCCATTGAGCGTTTCGCCGGGCGAGGGAGGCGGATTGGGCTGGCCCTGTATGACCGGCAGGCGGTTGATGTCCTCGGCGACGGGGTCCTTGCATCCGCCGGCGCTGTTGTTCCAGTCGTTGGCGACGTCATAGCGCCCGTGCCATTCCAGCAGCGTGCCGCTGGCCACGTAAGAGCAGACATAGATGGTTCCCGCCAAGGCGCTGCCGGGGGTGACCTGCGCCACACATTCGTTGAGTGCGTTCTCGTTGAGCGTGAGCAGGGCGAAGCGCGAGAACCCGCCGCGACCGCTCTCCAGCGGCCAGGTGCCCGTCGGCATCCACTGCTTGGGCGTGGTGTAGGCGTAGTTCATCACGCTGTAGTAGTTGGGCTTGTAGTGGATGTCATCGCCCCCGCCGTGCCGCAGGCCCAGGGTGTGGCCGAGTTCGTGCATGAACATGCCGGCGTGCTCGTTGATGGTCGGCCCGCCGGCCCACGTGCCCATGGTGATGGCAAAGTCGTTGCCGCCGATCTCGCCGATGCCGCCCGGCCCGGTGGTGGTGGCCCCGGCATCCAGCGAGCGCCCGACGATGCAGTAGCGGAAGGCCTTGGCCCGGGCCTCGCGAATCCCAGCGCCATCGGGATCGTTGCGCTCGATCGCTGTGCCGAAGTAGCCGGCAAGAGAAGTTCCGCTGGCGGCGCTGAGTTTGAGGGCATCGAATTCAGTGGGCCAGTCGGCCGTGAGGTTGCCGTTGGTGTCATCCGACGTCCAATCGCCCACGGGAATGTTCAGATCATCCTGAATCACGTGCAGTTTGATGCCCGCCGGCGCGCCGTTGGGGTTGCTCACTGGTGCGGCGTTGAACGCGGCCTGCACCGCGGTGAACGCGGCGGAACTCGGCGCCAATCCGGTCATGGCATCGACTTCGACGAAGATGTCCTTGCGGTTGACGTTGCAGTCGGGAGTGGCATCGCCATCGAAACTCAGAATGTAGCGATGCTCGATGCCGGTGGAGTCCGTGTAGGGGATGCCGTTGATTTCCCAGTCATCCAGCAGGCCGTCGGCATCGACATCAACAGGCATGTGCGCGATCCATGCCTCGGTTTGGCCGCTCCGATTCAGCCCGGTGCCAACAACGGTGGCGCCATCGTTGGAGATTCCCTGCGCCGTCTGAAGAGTCCATCCAGTCAGATCGAGACCATACTCGACTTCGAGCACGGTCTTGAGATTCCGCGTTCCATTGCCGGCATCCCACACAAAGGCCACCTGCGGGCTGGTAAAATTGCCTACGACCACGGCTCCACCCGATGAAACGGCGCGCGGCAGAGTGCCCGGAAGCGTCGTCATCGTTCCGTTGATGCGCACGAACCCTGAGCCGCCGCTGAGCCCGACCAGTGCCGCTCCATCCGGAGAAACATCGGTGATTGCACCAGGCGGCGCGCCGATTTGACTCATGCCGCCACCACTCCACTGCACACCCACATTTGTGAAGGCGCAAGAATCCGGCAGCGTCCATCGAGAGTTGCCCGCAATGAGGCCTGCGTTCTCCGACACGCACACCGCGCCAGACTGCAACGCCCCACCCATGGCCAGGAACCCGAGCCCCACGGGGCCGGCGCCCCCTGGCCAAACGGCGGCCTCGGATCCCACGGGAAACGTGATCTTGTTGCACGTGTATTCCGTCCATCTCGATCCGACGATCGTGCCATCGGTTGCGATATCGAAGCACTCACGCCCTCCCATTCCAGTGGTTCCCGTTGCGGCCGTCCATCGAAACCCTTCGAACTCGTGGGGCCCGGGGCTGCGCGTCCATCCGACAACGACGCTTCCGTCGGCATTCACGCCAAGGGCCTGGCTGAAGAAGAATGGTTGCCCACTCACGAGACTCCCCAGGCCGACCATGATTGATCCACTGGGCAACCGCTCCCATCGAAAGGCCTCCTGGGATCCATTCAAGGAATGGCTCGTTCCGACGACGACCCTGCCGTCGGCGGAAACATCCGACGCGCTGCTATTAAAGAGTCCCCCCGGCAGGTCGCCGAGGCCTTGGAACGAGGCCTGTCCGCTTTGCGCATGCAGCGACAATTCACAAACAGCGGGGCCGACCACCATGACCAGCAAGAGGATGTGACGTTGAACGGCAGGCATTGGAGTTTCCTGGTGAAAGAGTCCTGGGGAGTTGAGCCTCGCGAACGAGAAATGGGCGGCAAGTGCGCGTCCCCCCGGCGCGACCACCGTATCGCGCGCGCCCCCCCCCACGCCGCGCGACCGCACGCGCGCTCGCCGCCGTTCATTCTTATTGCGAGGTCGCGTGCATCACCGGCTCACAATCCGCGGCGAAGTGCGTAGTCCCAGCGAGGGATTGAGCGGCGCGACATCGCCCGTGCACGGCAAACGGGCCGACTACGGCAGCGTCCGATTCCAAGATGCGGACGGCCATGCCGATATCATGGCCACCACCCGTGTCCGCGATTCCTGCCGCACATTCTCCCTGGTCCCCTTCATCCTGGCAGACAAAGCCCGCGTTGCAGCAGCCGGCCTATGCCGACGCCGCGGCGTTGCAGCGCGCCCTGGCCGAGGTCGCTGCCATGCCACCGCTGGTGACTTCGTGGGAGATCGAGGCGTTGCGTTCGCAACTGGCTGACGCAGCCCGCGGCGAGCGCTTCCTGCTGCAGGGCGGCGACTGCTGCGAAGCCTTCAGCGACTGCACGCCCGATGCCATCACCAGCAAACTCAAGATTCTGCTGCAGATGAGCCTTGTGCTGGTGCACGGCACGGGCAAGCCGGTGATTCGCGTCGGCCGCTTCGCCGGCCAGTACGCCAAGCCGCGCTCGAGCGACTTCGAGGAGCAGCCGAAACGTCCAAACGTCCAAGCGTCCAAAGCCGGCGATTCAGGATCGCCGCGCCTGCCGGTCTATCGCGGCGACCTGGTCAATCGCAGCGAGTTCACGCCCGAAGCGCGGGTCGCTGACCCCGTCAACCTCGTGCGGGCCCATTCGCGCAGCGCACTGACATTGAACTTCATCCGCGCGCTGATCGATGGCGGCTTCGCCGACCTGCATCATCCCGAATACTGGGATTTGGGCTTCGTGCGGCACTCGGCCCCGACCCGCGCTGCCGAATACCAGAAGATCGTCGAGGAGATCGGCCAAAGCCTGCGCTTCATGGAGACGCTCGCGGGCCAAACCGTCGCGGAGATGACGCGCGTCAACTTCTACACCAGCCACGAGGCCCTGCACCTTGCCTACGAGCAGGCCCACACGCGCAACGTGCCGCGAAGAGAGGGATGGTGGAACCTCTCGACGCACTTCCCGTGGATCGGCATGCGCACCAGCGATCCCGGCGGCGCGCACATCGAATACGCGCGTGGCATTCGCAACCCCATCGCGGTCAAGGTCGGCCCGGCCCCCCCGCAGGAGAGCGCGTCGCAGACGCGGGACCGTATTCGCCGATTGATCGACATCCTCGATCCGGATGATGAGCCTGGGCGCCTGACGTTCATTCATCGCTTCGGCGCGAAGGCGATCGGCCAGCACCTGCCGGGGCTGATCGACGCGGTGCGCGCCACCGGCCGGACGGTGCTGTTTGCGTGCGACCCGATGCACGGCAACACGCAGACGGTGGAATCGGGCGGCAGCAGTGTCAAGACGCGCTCCTTCGATCACATCCTCGCGGAACTCGAACAGGCTTTCGAGATTCACCACGCCAACGGCTCGCGCCTGGGCGGCGTGCACGTGGAAGTGACCGGCGAGAACGTGACCGAATGCGTCGGCGGAGCCCGCAACCTCGGCGAAGCGGATTTGAGCCGTGCGTATCGAAGCCAGGTCGATCCGCGTTTGAACTACGAGCAGGCGCTCGAAATGGCGATGCGCGTTGCGAAGCGCGCGCGGTGACATCGCCACGCGCGCCGTCATTTCAGCGGCCTGGCCCACGTCTCGCGCGCCATCGTCGCCGCCTCGGTCAGCCGCGCGCGGAACTTGAAGATCAGGCTGATGCACCACCACATGCAGACAAGCGCTCCGAACTTCGCAATGGAGTTGAGGGCGCCCAACGGCGACGAGGTGAAGCCGCCGCGCGGGTTGCTGCCGCCGAAGGTGATGTACGCGTCCACGGCGGCCTTGCCGCCTAGAACGATCGCCAGCCACAGCGCCACGCCTGCGCATTGCCGCGCGAGTTGTTCATCCGGCAGGCGCAGCGCGAGTGTGCGTGCATATCGCAGCAGGGCGATCATGGAGCCGACGGCGATCGCTGCGACGACAACCTGCAGGGCAGCTTGGATCGTGGGCGAAGCGCTCGCCGGCCCGGGCAGAAGCGCCGCGAGCGATGCCGATGACCGCGCATTGACCAGGTACGCCGCCGCGGTCAGGCCGGCGGCGACGATCGAGCCGTAGCGCGCGAGATTTCGATCGCACAGAGGCGGCTCGCGGTGACGCAAAGCCGGGTCGGGCGCCGTCGCCAGCCAGAAGCCGCACATCTGGACGATCTTGGGGATGGCCAAGGCGATCCCGAAATACGGAGTCGCGGCTCTTGGAGCAAACGCCGCCACCGTCAGCGGCGCGACGATCATCAGCACGATCGACGTCGCCAGCACGCTTCCGCCGCGCGCGATGTGCATCACCCAGTTCGGGTCGCTGAACTGAAGCAGGTCGCCATGAATCGAGCGGCCGACGGGAGTCGAGCATTCCGGGCACAGGCCGTCGGGAAGCAGTCCGCGAAGCGAGTAGCCGCAGCGGCGGCAATGCAACTCATCAGACAGGCGCCCGTCGTCATCGAGTTGCGGCGCGACCAGCGCGCCGAGCATTCTGGGCTGACGAGCATCGGCCATGAGCGGAGCATATCGCATGCCGATCGCCGCGCCGGCGGTGCCGCGCGCCGCGCTCATCAAGGCAC
>DATKJG010000438.1:0-5424 GCA_035543215.1 Phycisphaerales bacterium
CAGACCGGATGGATCCGAGCGCGCAAGCCGATGGTGCGCCAAGTGGTCCGCTGGCTGGGCACCGTCGAGCCCAACGGCGGCACTGAGCCGCGCAATGCCTTCCTCCAGGTCTTTTCTCTCGATGTGCGGCCGGATGTCATCTTCTTCCTGACCGACGGCATCTTCAATGACATCTCGCTTGAGGAATTGAACGCGCTCAACGCGCGCGGCAAGCGCGTCGTGATGAATGCGGTCGGCTTCGGCGCTCCGGGAGAGGTGGATCAGAGCCTGCTGCGATCGATTGCCTCGCAGTCCGGTGGGCAATATCGCTTTGTCCCGACGGAGGCGGCGCCATGACACGCAGCCTCGCGATGCTGTCGCTTGCCCTCTCGCTGTGCGCGGCTGCGCGGGCCGATTACGTCACCCGGCGAGGCAACGTGCCGGGACTCGATGGCGAGATCAAGGCCATCGACGACAACGGCATAACCATCCGCAGCGCCACCGGCGCCGAGCAGACCGTCACGTGGGATCACATCCGCGAGGTCATCACCACCGATCCTGGGCTGCAGCGATCGATTGATGAGCATCGCGACAGCGCACTGAATCTCTGGCGGGCGCGAAGTCGGCTGGAGCGCGGCGATGCGGGGCTCGCCGAGCCGCTGTTCGACCGCCTCTTCGCCAAGTACCGCGGTCATACGCACGAAACGGCGCTGATCGTCGCGGAAGGCTTGCTTCGCTGCCGGCTGGCGCGGGCGGCGAACGATGTGGCGATCATTCCCGCGCTTGAGGTCACGAGGCTGCGACGCAAGGGCATCAAGACCGACGCCTACAGCGTGTTGCCGGCCGTGATGGACGACGCCACCGGCCTGTGCACGCGCCTGCCGCCGTTCTGGCCTCCAACCTCAGCCCTCGCGCGGGTGGAACCGGAACTCTCGGCGTTCGACTCAGGCGGCGACACGGTCGTTGCGGCACTCGCGACACACTATCGAGTCGCCGCCATCCGCCAATCCGGCCGGGCCGCCGAGACTCCTTCGGCCATGGCTGACGAGCATGTGGGTGTGGCGCTCATGCGGCTGATCGTCAACGCCAGCGCCTCGGAAAGCGAGCAGCGCGCCGCCGCTCGCGCGTCGATCCAGAAGCGGCTGCCTGAACTGCCCGACTGGGCCAAGGCCTGGGCGTATTACGCCATCGGCGACTCTTTGGCGCGCGAATCCGGCAACGGCCAGCAGGAGCGCGGCGTGGTGAGCCTTGCACACCTGCCTGCGAGTTTTATGAATCAGCAGCCGTACCTCACCGCCTTGGCGCTCGCGAAGATGTGCGCAGCGCTGACGCGCCTGGGCGACAGCGCCGGGGCCGCTACGCTGCAGGCTGAGTTCGAACGTCAGTTCCCCGGACATCCCGCCGCCGCCATCATTCCGTCATCCGGCGCGCAGGCGTCTCTCGATCCCAATCCGCCGCCTCGGCGCGGCGTTTCCGTTGAAAGGTATTCATGCTGAGTTCCCAAGCGTTTGCGCTTCTGCTGGCACAGGAACAGGCCAGTGGCCAGTCCACCTCGGTGTGGAGGATGATCCAGTCCGCCGGCATCGTCGGCTACGTGCTCATCGCGCTGAGCATCGTCGCGATGACCATGATCGTGATTCACTTCATGCAGATCCGCCGCAAGTCGCTCGTGCCGCCCGAGCAGATGGACGTGATCGACTCGCTGCTGGCTCGCGGCGACGTCGCCGGTGCGCTGGAGTTCTGCGTTACGCCCGACAACGATTCGTACCTCACGCGCATTCTCGCCGCGGGGTTGACGCGCTATCAGAAGTCAGCCTTCGGCGCCTTCGAGGTCAAGAATGCCGTCGAGGAGGCCGGCCAGGAGCAGACGGCGCGGCTGTACCGCTCGGTGGATGTGCTGAGCGTGATCGGCTCGATCTCGCCGCTGCTGGGGCTGACGGGCACGGTGCTGGGAATTGTCGGTGCGTTCGAAACCCTCTCGCAGGGCGCCGCACCTGATCACAAGCAACTTGCAGGCAATATCTCGCTGGCCCTGGTGGCGACGCTGCTGGGCCTCATCGTGGCGATTCCGTGCATGGCGCTGTTCACGTTCTTCCGCAACCGCATCGATGCCCTCGCTGGCGAGGCAGGCACGGAGATCGAGCGCCTGCTGCTGCATCTTGAATCGGCCTCGCCGCGCCCCGCGGGAGATTCACGCACGATGGTCATGCAGCGTCCGGCCGCGTCGCCGGCCGCGCCGGCGTCAGCGGCGGCGCCAGGCACCGTGCCGCTGGCCCCACCGAGGAGCGCCTGAGATGCGACTGGTGCGGCGCAAGGCCGACAGCAACGAGTTTGGCATCGTGGTGACCTCGATGCTGGACATCAACTTCCTGCTCATCATGTTCTTCATAATGACGGCACACTTTCAGCGCGAGACATCGGCGATGCTCAACCTGCCGCAGGAGCATGGCGAGAAGGAAACTCAGCCCGACGAGGCAGGCCTGGTAATCAACGTTCGTGCCAACGGCGAAATCGTCGTCTCCGGGATCGTGATTGACCTTGCCGAGCTTCGTCGCCGCGTTGATGCGCAGGTCGCGAATCTCGCGGCGGGCGACGCGAAGAGCCTGAAGTTGATGGTGCGAGCCGATCGCGATGCGCGCTCGGCGGACCTGAATCGTGTGGTCTCGCTGCTGCACGAGCAGGGCGTCGGCACGATCCGGATCGCGACGGAGATTCCCATCTGAAGTCCTGCGAATCGCATGCGCCTCGCGCCGAAGCCATCCAGACGAAGTTCCGATCGAGTCACGATCAATCTCGCCGCCATGATCGACGTGAGCTTTCTGCTGCTGTTCTATTTCATGGTGGCGACGATGCTGTCAGACCGCGAAACGCGCCTGAGCACCAACCTCCAGACGCAGTCGGGCGGCTCGGGTTCGGTGGGCGACTTCCAGACGCAGAACATCGAGGTGCGAATCGTCGACGGCACGCCGGCGTACGTCGTTGGGATGCAGGTTGCGCGTGATCGCCAGCATCTCGCCTCAGTCCTCGCGCCGCTGCCCAAGGCCACCGGCGCGTTCGTCAAGGTGTTCGACGGCGTCAATGTCGGTTTCGCGGTCACCGCCGTGCAGACCGCCCACGATGCGGGATTCGAGAAGGTGACCTATGTGCCCTCGAAAACGCCGTGATTCGAGACCGCTTCGATGGCGCAGCGCGATGATCGTCGTGCTGCTGTCGTTTGCCGCCTGCGGGTCGATCAATCGCGTCGCCTGCGCCCAGGCCGACGACGTGGCTTCCTATCTCGAGCAGCATGGCCTGACGCAACTGCTCGCGGTGCATCTCGAGAATCAACTGGAGGGCCTGGCCAACGAGCAGCGCGAGGCGGCGATCCGGCGACTGGCTGACCTCTACGCCCAACTCCTCGAACGCGAGGTCGATCCTGCCCGCCGCATCGCGCTGGAGGAGCGCAGCCGACAGTTGCTGGCGCAGGCGCCCGCACGCAGCGCCGACGACTTGCGCCTGGCCCTCCTGCGCGCGTCGTATCGCAGCGCGGAGAAGGTCGCCGAGAATCATCGCCTGCGGCTGGCCAGGCCCGAGGAAGTCGAGACCGCACGGCGAACATTCAGCGAGATCGCACCGCAACTTCAGGCGCTCTCGGAGCAGTTGCGCGAGACGATTGCCACGCTCGAGCGGCGCCTGTCGCGCGCGGGCGGGGCGGATGCTGTCTCGCTGGGCGAAACAGCCGACCGCGCTCGCGCGTCGTATGCCCAGTGCATGTTCCTGACGGCGTGGAGCCTGTATTACCAGGATTGGCTGACCGATGACAAGGTGATCGCGACAGCGCGACAGGCGGAGCCGCTGTTCGCCGAGATCATGGGCGCCGAGAACGCCACGCCTTCGCCAGAGGATGTCTCGATCGATCTTCGTTCCGACGAGGCTGTCGCGCGATCGATCCTCGGCATGGCGTTGTGCAAGTCGATCACGGCTTCCTCTGCTACAGCCGTCTCGTGGATCGCGCTGCTGGCGTCTCCCAACGCCTACGAGCCGCTGCGCACGCAGGCCAGCGTGTGGATGATGGCGATTCACCTCGAACACCACGAGTATCGCGAGGCCATCAACGACCTCGATGAAGCCCGCGCGAACGTGCAAGAGGTTCCCCTGGCGTGGCTGCGGCTCTGTGCCGTGTACGCGCTGGAAGACGCGCGGCGCGATCGCTTCGGCGATGACCTGATCAAGTTCGCCGTCACCGAACTCGCAGCCCGAGGCGAATTGCAGCAGGTGCTCGATCTCGCCAGCCGCTTCGGGGTCGAGGCCCTTGGCGACAGCGGCTTCGCCCTCAAGTACGTGCAGGGCGTGATCGCCTACCAGGATGCGCGCAAGCGGCATGGCCTGGAGGAACCGACGATCGATCCGACCATCATCGCGATGTATCGCTTTGCCTCCGATGCGCTCAAGGCCGCGGCCGCGGAGCCCGATGCCGAGAAGTATCCGCTGGCTGCCGCTGCATGCCGTCGGCTGGTTGCGTGGTGCTCCTATTTCCAAAGCAACTTCCTCGATGCCCAGCGCGAGTTCGAGGCCGCGTCAAGCGTCATGACCGGCGCCGAGGCCGCCGAGGCGCTGTGGATGGCCATCGTCAGCCTCGACCACGTGGTCGAAGCCGGCCGCTCGCCGGAAGCGGAACTGGCTCTCAATGGCCTGGTCGATCGCTACATCACGCAGTATCCCTCCGATCCGAACACGGCAAAACTGCTGCTCAAGCGGTCGCTTCGCGAAAAGACGCCGTCGCCCGATGCCGTGGCGGAGCTGCTGGCAATACCTCCCGACAACGACGCCTACGCCACGGCGCAGATGCGCGCGGCGGACATGCTGTATCAGTTGTTCCGCGAGGCGGGCGACAACGATCGTGCCGTGTATGCCGGGCAGTTCCTGAGCGTCGCGATTCCGCTGATCAGTCAGCCGCCTGCCTCAGGCTCATCGGAGACGTCAGCCCAGCGCGATGCCTCGCTGCAGCGTTTCATCGTGCGCAGCCGGCAGGCTCTGGAGGTCTCATTGACGGAAGGTGTGGAGCGATTGGTGGCGGCCCGCGCAGCTTTCGAGGCGCTGGATGCCGTCGCCGCGAGTGACCCAGCGGCCGTCGCCGTGCATCGCGACGAGATTGACTGCCGCCGCGCCCAGGAGCGACTATTGGCAGGCGAGCCAGCTGCAGCTGCAGAGTTGACCGACAGCCTGTGGGAGCGCGACAACCAGTCGATCTGGGCCCGCCTTGCCGTGCGTTCGATGTTCAAGCATGCGCATCAAGTCTGGAAGAGCGGCGAGATCGATGAATCGGAGCGCCAGGCCGCGATCGAGCGCGTGGTGCGCTATGGTGGCCGCGTGCTGCACGAGTTCAAGGATGATCCGCGTGCCTTCGATCGGCCGGGCGCGATGGGCTACGTCGCCGCCGTCGCCGAGGCCACCATGGCCCTGTGG
>DATKJG010000439.1:0-2949 GCA_035543215.1 Phycisphaerales bacterium
TGTTTGACGCCATGCGCGCCACGTGCGAGCAGTACGAAAGCCCACTCATTGGCGGCGACATCGCCTTCCATTCCAGTCCCGAGCACCCGCTGACGATCTCGACGACCGTTCTCGCCGTGCCGGTGGGCCGCAAGGCGGCAACGCGCAGCGGCGCGCAGGCCGGCGATGCCGTGTTCATCACCGGGCCGCTCGGCGGCTCACTGCAGCCGGACGGCCTCGGCCGGCACCTCACCTTCGAGCCGCGCATCAAACTCGCCATCGAGATCTGTCGAACGCTCGGCGACGACCGGCTGCACGCGATGATCGACATCAGCGACGGCCTGGGCCGTGATGCTTCGCACATCGCCGAGATGTCGGGCGTGCAGATCATCCTCGATGCCGGCGCGATTCCCTGCAATCCCAACTGCACCTGGAAACACGCGCTGCGCGATGGCGAGGACTACGAGCTGCTCTATTGCGCGCCGGCATCGTCGCCAACGAACATCCTCAGGAACGAGATGATCCGCATCGGCGAGGTGGTAGCGCGCAAGTCGAAGGATGATCCGTTCGTGCTTGTGAAACAGGGTCAGAACCTCTGGACCGCCGATGACCTTGGCTGGGAACACACGACCGATGCTCAGCGCGACGCTGCGGGAGGCGTCCCGTGAGTACGGCCGCTCCAGGCGTGACGCTGCAGGTGCACACGCGCAGCGAAGCCGAGACGCGGCACTTCGCACAGCGGCTCGCGTACGTCGTGCGCGCCGGCGACATCATCGGTCTCGAGGGCGAACTCGGCGCCGGCAAGACCTGCTTCGTGCGCGGTTTGGCCGAAGGTCTCGGCATCGAACCTGCCCAGGTCTCAAGCCCAACCTTCGTCCTCGTGCACGAGTACACCGCCAGTACTGGAGACGCGACGCTGGCACACATCGATGCCTATCGCATGGCCAGCGCCGACGATCTCGAATCGATCGGGTTCAGCGAGATGCTGCAGGCGAAGGATGCGATCATCGCCATCGAATGGCCGAGCCGCATCGCCTCGTTGCTGCCGGTCGATCGCATCAGCGTCGCAATCGAAGCCGTGGGCGACACCGAGCGCCTCATCCGCCTCTCAGCCCCGGCGTCATTTCATGATCGTCTCAGCGGAATCGGCGCGACAGCGGCCGATGCGCCCAACGCGCGGCGAACTCAATGCCGCACCTGCGGCCAGCCGATCGACGCCGGCGTGCGCACATACCCGTTCTGTTCCGACCGCTGTCGCATGGCCGATCTGGGCGGCTGGTTCAGAGGCGCGTACAAGATGACGCGGCCGATGCAACGAAGCGATGAAGAACTCGAGACGTGATTACTGCGGATCCTCGACACCCTTGCCGCGCGAAACAATGCCGATGGTGACCGCCTGCTCGCTGGTGCTGGTTCCGCCGGGCCGGGGATCCCAACCCCACACCGCCGCATTCTGTGGCGACTCGATCGTCGCCGCGGGGATGAAGTGATACGCCAGCGGAATGCGCTCGTTGAGATCATCCATCGTGCCTAGTTCCGGCCATGGCTTGCGCACATCAAGTTGCCGGATGCCCTTGCCGCGCATGACGAAGGGATCGAACGGAATCCATCCGCAGTCGGGCAGGTAGAACTCGGCCCACGTGACGAACTCGTTCTTTCCGTTCTTGGGGCTCTCCTGTACGCCGATGACCGGCCGCGCCGGAATATTGGCGGCCCGCAGTATGGCCACGCACACGCATACCAGGTCATGCGGCGTGCCGAGACCGCTGGTCGCAGCCTCCTTGGCGCCCAACACCTCCATGCCGCGAATCTGCCCCTGCGCGCCGTGGTCGACGCCATCGCCAGATGTCTGGATATTCAGGATCGCGTATCGGATGAGATCCTTGGCCGCGTAGTACGGCGGCACGAGGCGCAACTTGCCTTCGCTCACGCGCTCGACCGTCTCCTTGAAGACCGGGTCATCCGACTCGATGAACATCTGCGGCTTGAGGCCGTCCTGCACCTCCTTGGGCCATTCCTTCGGCCAGGCGATCTGCCCCGCCTTCGTGTCGTCGATCACGCTCGACCACGTCTGCAGGCGATACCCGACCTGCCACCGCACAGACTGCCCGGTGAAGCGGCCGATGGTCATCACGCCCAGAGCGGTGCTGAACGGCAGGTTCTCCTTGATTGTGAGTTTTGGATTCTGCGGCTTGGCGTCGAGCCACAACTGGGCCGTCACCGATTCCGGATCCATCCGGCTGAAGGTGCTCTGATACACCAGCGGCATCGCGATCGGTGCATCGACAAGGTTGTAGTTCTCGCGCGTGGCGTACGCGTTTCCCTCACCGCTGACTGCCTGCTGCAGTTGCGTGGCGATGAGCACGCCGAAGGTCAGATCGTGCAACTTCGGATCAACGCGCTTGAGCGGTCCTATCGGCGGCCGGCCCGACGGAGGGGCCGGCACCAAGGCGACAAGCGATGTGAGCAGCAGCGCGATCGATTTCGTGAGCATGGTGAGCTCCTCGCACGTGCGAAGCGATGCCGAGGGGCCGTCGCTCCGCCATTTCCTCTCTTACATGACACGCGCCGGCACCGTTCCTTGCAACAAGCCGATCAACCCAGCGGATTCGTCGGCGCGCCTTCGATGAACATGTAGTTGATGGTATTCAGGAACTTTGCCAGCACCAGATTCAGGGCGATGATGGCGAGGAACGATGCCACAAACGCCTCCGTCGCCGCCCGGCCCACGCCCTGGGCTCCGGCATCGCAGTTGAAGCCCTTGTAGCAGGCGATCAGCCCGATGCTTGCGCCGAAGAACACGCTCTTGATCAGACCGGTCGTCGGCTCCCACCAGTCCACGAAACTCGCGGTGAACTGCCAGTACTCGTACGGCGAGACGCCGTAGAACTGCACCGTCATGAGCCAGCCACCCCAGACGCCCAGCACATCGGAGTACACCGTCAACAGCGGCGTCATGATCACGCAGGC
>DATKJG010000440.1:0-5420 GCA_035543215.1 Phycisphaerales bacterium
AGAGGCGTCCAGCCGGCAGCCGCGGGACGAGCGCCGGCGACAAGCAGACGGGCTGCGAAATGGCATGTCGAGGCAAATCGTGCCGCGTGCATGACGGCCGTCCACCCTTCGACATCGGCGATCTCGAGATTGGCGCCGGCATCGACCAATTCATCCACCAGCCGGGGATCGGCGAACGTTGCATGCGATCCCCACATCAGCGCCGTGCGACCTTGTCGGTCCTGGGCATTGACGTCTGCTCCGGCCCCGATCAAGGTTCCCACATCGAAGTCGCCAAGACACGCGGCGAGCATGATCGGAGTGCGGCCGTCATGGTCCCGCGCCTCGATGTCGGCGCCGGCTCGCAGAAGCGTGGCGATCCTCTCGGGGTCGCCGTGGCTCGCCGCATGCATCACAGCAGTCGCGCCGGTGCGGTCGCGGACTTCGAGCGATGCACCGGCCTCGACCAGCAGGCGAACGCGCGCGATCACGTCTTCGTGTGGCCGAAATGCCCCATGTGCGAGCCTCCACTCGGCGGTCGTCGCGAGCATCAATGCTGTGACGCCTTGATTGTTCTGGGCGTCGACCGAGGCGCCCAGCCTGAGCAATTCCGCCACGTTTGCGGGAGAGCCATGCCAGCCGCAGGCAAGCATCAAAGGCGTGTTGCCGTTCTGGTCGCACGCGTCAATCAGCGCGCCAGCGTGCACTTCCGAACGAATACTGGCAGGTCCGCGTTCGGCTGCAGCCCAATGCAGCCGCGTCGCCCATTGCGAAGGGTCAAATCCGCAACCGCAACCGCCGGCGACCATCACGGGCACGGCGACAATGAGCGCCGATCGCGACACCCACGAGCACCGAATCATGCGTCCCTCCTGCGAATCATGAGTCCCGCCTCCGAATCTGCGCGATGTGATCAAGCAGCCACAGGGCAAACTCAGCCTTGGAGATCTTTGAAGGAGCCGGAATCGAGCGACCATCGGCGAACACGAGCGTGGCCGACACCAGCGACGAATCCATCGTTTCCAGTGGATTCGCCACGATCGCGTCCAGCCGCTTGCCCTGCAGTTTGCGCTGCGACTCGCGCATGAGGTCGGCAGCAGGCTCCAGCGCGAAGCCGATGACGGTCTGGTTCGCCCGCGTGATCGGCGAGAGCGAAGCCAGCAAATCCGGCGTCGGAACCAGTTCGAGGGTCACTCGGTCGTTGACCCGCTTGAGTTTCTCGGGAGTCGCGCGGCTCTCGGTGCCTCTGACGCCGGCCACGGTGTAGTCGGCGACCGCCGCCGCCATCATCAGCAGGTCGTGTCTGGGCCAATGCTCCCAGAGCAGCCGCTGGAGGTCGGCAGCGGTCTGGAACCGCAGGACGCTCAGGTGCGAATGCTGCGGCGGCGGAATGGCCACCGGCCCCAGAAGCAGCGTCGCAGGCCAGCCGCGGGCGCTGCATGCCTCGGCCAGCGCGATGCCCATGCGCCCCGATGACCGGTTGCCGATGTACCGCACTCGATCGATAGGCTCGTGCGTCGGGCCGGCGGTGATCAGCACGCGCGGCCGAGCGGAGTCGTTGGGCGATCGGGATGAGGAGGAATCGCGGGAATCCATGAGAATCGCCCGGCCAGCGCGCTTGCGGGCTTCGCGGCGCGTTACGATACTACGGGATTCCAGGCTGGCGGCAGGAAGCAAGCGGCTGCGGCGTATGTGTGCCCGGCTGCGCGCCATGCACAGGTAACGGCTTCGATCGGCATAGCCATCGGTCGGTGATCGCGCTCGACACTCGGAAACGCTCAGGACACGCACGTCTCACATGGCACGAAAGCGAAAGAAACTCGGCGAAATCCTGCTGGACATGAAGGTGGTGACCGAGGCGCAGATCACGCAGGCGCTCGGCATCGCCAAGGGGTCGGGCAAGCGCATCGGCGAAGCCCTGGTCGAGGCCGGCTTCGCCAAGGAGGCCGATGTTGCCAAGGCCCTCGCCGCGCAGTTTGACATGAAGTACATCAACCTCGACGCGCCGGGCGCAGCCGAGGAAATCGACATGTCGCTCGTACCCCAGGACCTGGTGAAGAAGCACATGGTCTTGCCCATGAGCAAGCAGAATGGCCGACTGCGCTTGCTCATTCACGATCCCATGGACTTGGAGTTGCTGGACCTGCTGCGCTTCCGGCTCAACACCGAGATCGACACGGCCATCGCAGCCAAATCGTCGATCAAGGCGTTCATCGACGGCAAAGGTCACGCATCCGGCAGTAGTAGCAGCGAAGGCCGATTGTTCTCCGATGAGTCGCTGGTGACCGAATCAGTGGACGTCACGATCGACCGGTCCGTGGACCGCTCGGTGGACGCATCGGTTGACATCAACATCGGCGAGGATGCGCCGATCATCCGCCTGGTGCACCGCATGATCGTGGAAGCGGTGCGCAGCCGGGCTTCGGATATTCACGTCGAGCCGATGACCGACCGCGTGATTCTGCGCTATCGCATCGACGGCGTGTGCCACGTGCGAGATAACCTGCCCAAGCGCATGCAATCGGCGCTGCTGGCGCGATTGAAACTGATGGCGGGCGTGAACATCGCCGAGCGTCGCGTGCCGCAGGACGGCCGCATCAAGATGCCGGTTGACGCCGAGCCCATCGACTTCCGTGTGAGTTGCTGCCCGGCGTATCACGGCGAGAGCATCGTTCTGCGTATCTTGCGGCCGGATTCGGTGAAGATCGGCCTGGTCAACCTGGGCTTCGAGGCTGACAACCTCGACCAGTTCAACCGCATCATCCGCCGGCCCAACGGCATCTTCCTGGTCACCGGCCCCACTGGCTCGGGCAAGACCACCACGCTGTATTCGGCTTTGGATGTGCTCAACCGGCCCGACCGCAAGATCATCACGGCCGAAGACCCCGTCGAATACAACTTCACCGGCATTAATCAGTGCCAGGTGCGCGAGGCGATCGGTTTGACGTTCGGCGCGATTCTGCGATCGATGCTGCGTCAGGCGCCCAACATCGTGCTCATCGGCGAAATCCGCGATCGCGAGGTGGCGGAAATCGCCATTCAGGCGGCCCTCACCGGCCACCTGGTGTTCAGCACGCTGCACACCAACGATGCGCCGTCGGCCATCACACGTCTGATCGACATGGGCGTCAAACCGTTCCTCGTCGCCAGCTCGATCCAGGCGATCATGGCCCAGCGCCTGATCCGCATCCTGTGCTCCAAGTGCAAGGCGCGCACCAACGAGACTGATCCGAAACTGTTGCGCCTGATGGACATCACCGCCGAGGAAGCCGCGCGCGGCAACATCAGCAAGCCCGTCGGCTGCATCCACTGTGGCAACATCGGCTACCGCGGCCGCAAGGCCATCTTTGAGATGATGCGGATGAACGCCGAGATCCGCGACATGGCGTTCCGACGCGCGCCCATCGGTCAGGTCCGCGCCGCCGCGGTCCGCTCCGGCATGCGGACGCTGCTGGGTGACGGCAAGATCAAGATCCTTCGCGGCGACACCACGATGGACGAGATCGCCAAGTACGCGCAAGCCGACACGCTGCTGACGACGAACGTGGATATCTAGGAGTTCTCGAAGGCACTGGGCATCAGGCAACAGGCACTAGTGACCTTCATAAGCACCTCGCTCGGACACGAATGCCTAATGCCTCCTGCCAAGCGCCTTCTCTCCCATGTCAACCGTACAAATCGACCGACTTCTCGACACCGTCATCCGCCAGGGCGCCTCGGACTTGCACCTGACGACCGGCCGCAAGCCGACCATCCGCCTGCACGGTTCGCTGCGCAACCTCGACACGAAGGTGCTCGACAATGACGACTGCGTGGCGTTGATGAAGGCCATCACACCCGAACGGGCCCAGCAGGAGCTGCAGGAGGAAGGCTCGTGCGACTTCGGATTCGCCTACGGCACCGAGGCACGCTTTCGCGTCGCGATCTTCCGCCAGCGCGGCGACATCGCGATGGTGCTGCGCTTGATCCCCAACAAGCTGCTGACCTTCGAAGAGATCGGCCTGCCGGTGATCTGCAAGGAACTGATCCGCCGTCCGCGCGGCCTGTTCATCGTGACGGGCCCCACCGGATCGGGCAAGACCACCTCGCTGGCGACGATGCTCGACTACGTCAACATCAACCTCGACCGGCACATCGTGACCGCCGAGGACCCCATCGAGTACTACCACTATCACAAGAAGTCGATCGTCAACCAGCGTGAAGTCGGCGTGGACGTGCCGTCCTTCTCCGAGGCGTTGCGGCGCGTGCTGCGTGCCGATCCCGACGTGATTCTCGTCGGCGAAATGCGCGATCTGGAAACGATCGAAGCCGCCATTCGCGCCGCAGAAACGGGCCACTTGGTGTTCGCCACGCTGCACACGACGGGCGCCGCCGGCACCATCACCCGCGTCATCGACGCCTTCCCGGTCAATCAGCAGGCGCAAGTGCGTGTGCAGTTGTCCACCTCCCTGATCGCCGTCCTGAGCCAGGTGCTGCTGGCCCGGGTCGATAAGCCAGGCCGGGTGGCGTGCTACGAGTTCCTTGTGGTCACCCCGGCCATTGCCAACCTCATCCGCGAGAACAAGACGTTCCGCATCGACTCCGCGATTCAGACCGGCCGCAAGTTCGGCATGCAACTGCTCGACGACCACCTGTGGCTGCTGTACCAGAAGGGCATCATTGCGGCAGATGAGATGATCGATAAGAGCAAGGATCCGGGCGACCTTACGGAGAAGGTGCATCGCGCGGGCGGCACCATTGGCCGGACGGAACTTGACCTTGGCGATGACTTCAAGGCCTGATTGGGCAAGTCCTTGCGCGTTTGGTTTTGGTACGGCCTGCGGTGTGCCCGCACGTCCAGTGCCGTGGAATATGTTGCGTTATCCAGATGTCCAACGCCATCTTGTGGTCATTTTCTATTTGTGAATCTGTTAAACATAGGCCATTCTTGGCAACAGCGAAGTTTGCGCTCGCGAAATGTCTGGTTGGGAGATGTCGCGGTGTCGTCGCGCTGCTGCATTGAAGAACGGTCAGAAAGGTAAGCATGGCGAAACTTGGCACGAGCAAGTCCGGAGGTGGTGCGGGCACGATCGACCCTGCTGAACTGAAGGGCCGCCGGATCGGCCGCGTACTCACCAAACTGGGCAAGGTGACGCGCGATCAGGTTCACGAGGCGCTGACGGTCCAGAAGGCGCGCAAGGACAAGGGGCAGGTCAAGCGCCTTGGCGAGCTGCTCGTCGAGATGGGCTACATCACCCAGAACGACGTGCTGGAGGCAGTCGCCGGTCAGGCCGGCATGCGCATGGTGCAGATTCCCGGCGACATCCCGCAGACGGCGATCGAGGCACTCCCGGCCGAAACCGCGCACACCTATCAGATCATTCCGCTCGAGTTCGAGGAGCGCACCAAGAGCATCACCATCGCGATGAAGAGCCCGGACAACTTCCGGGCCGTGGACGACC
>DATKJG010000441.1:0-2605 GCA_035543215.1 Phycisphaerales bacterium
GCCGGAGTCGGAACCGTTGCACCCAGCGTGGGAGGCGAGGCAGCACATCATGAGGATCAAGGCGTGAACGAGTCGATGAATAGACATGGCGGACATCCTCAAATGAGGCCAAGGCTGCTGTTCGCGCAGCAGGAGCGCGTCTCAGGACAATGCGCAAACAAGTGGCATGCCCGCAGAGTTCCAGCCACTCGGACCCACGCCAACCTCGATCGCAAGCCTCATTTGGCCGATGAGAAGCCCGTTCTCCCCGAGCAGGTTGCATCATGACTCGTCAGGTCGGCCATCACTTTCTCTGCCCGCAGTGCGGCTACGACCTGTACACCGCGAACCTCGAAGGCGCCTGCCCCGAATGCGGCCATGCCATCCCCAGGCGCAAGGAACTCGAGAAGGCGAAGAATCCGCGCCGCGTCAACGCGCAGCATCGGCGGCAGATTCGCAAGGCGCGGCGCGCCCTCATGTGGAGCATTCCGCTGACGGCCGCGTTCCTCGCTGCCGGCATTGCGTCCTTCTGGGTCCGATGGCTTCACGCACCGGTCGGATGCATCGCGTGGATACTCGCGTTCTTCAGCGCCATGGCCGTGCTCGACACGTGGATCCGCATGGCCTCTTCAACGGAAAGGCTTGTGCCTGAGGACAAGTAGTCGCTGTGGCATGTTCGCTATCATGCCCTCCCATGTCCGTTGACAAGCCCGTCCTCTGCAAGCGCATTCCGACTCCGCCCTGGGGCAAGCCCACCGAGCGCCGCACCGTCTCGTACGACCAGTACGTCAAGACCGGCGGATACCAGGCGCTCGACAAGGCCCTGTCGATGACGCCCGCGCAGATCGTCGACATGGTCAAGGAATCGCAACTCCGTGGCCGCGGAGGGGCTGGATTCCCCTGCGGATTGAAATGGACGTTCCTTCCGCCAATCGATGGAGGCAGGCGATACCTCGCGGTCAACTGCGATGAAGCCGAGCCCGGCACGTTCAAGGATCGCCTGCTTTGCGATTACGACCCGCACATCATTCTCGAAGGCATCGCCATCGCCAGCTACGCGTGCCAGCTCGACACCGCGTACTTCTTCATCCGCGGCGAGTACCACCACCAGGCCCACGTCGTCGAGAACGCCATCAAGGAAGCCTACGAGCACGGCATCTTCGGCAAGCAGGGCCTGCTCAAAGGCAAGAACAAGTTCGCCGTCGAGTGCTACCTGCATCGTTCCGCCGGCGCGTACATCTGCGGCGAGGAGACAGGCCTGCTCGAAGCCATCGAAGGCAAGCGCGGCTGGCCGCGCATCAAGCCGCCCTTCCCCGCGGTGAAGGGGCTCTTCGGCCGGCCGACGATCGTCAACAACGTCGAAACCCTCGCGGCAGTGTGCCCGATCGTTGAGCACGGCGTCGCGTGGTGGAAGGCGATGGGCTGCGAATCATCCATCCCGAATTCTCCGCCGAGTTTCGGCCCCAAACTCATGGGCGTCAGCGGCCACGTCAATCGTCCCGGCTGCTACGAGGTCGATCTCGGCATCCAACTCTCGAAACTCGTCAACGACTTCTGCGGCGGCATGCGCGGCGGCAAGAAGTACAAGGGCGCGATCGCCGGCGGCGTGTCGATGGGCATCCTCGGCCCCGATCAGTTCGACGCCGAGATGGACTTCGACATCGGCCGCAAGTACGACGTCATGGGACTGGGCACCGCGTGCCCAACTGTGTTCGATGAAGACACCGACATGATCGCCGTGGCCCGCAACATCGCGCGCTTCTTCAAGAACGAAAGTTGCGGCCAGTGCACGCCCTGCCGCGAGGGCGCCGCGTGGATTTACAAACTGCTCGTGCGCATCGAGCGAGGCGACGCGACGAGCAAGGATCTGGACCTGCTGATCGAACTCGCGGGTTCGCAGGGCATCATGCCCGGCACGACGATCTGCGGCCTCGCTGACGGAACCAACTGGGCGACGCGCACCATCCTCAATAAGTATCGCAGCGAATTCGAAGCGCGCGTCAAGCCCGCAATGCACAGTGTGCCCTCGGCGAAACTCACTCCAATGACAGTGGGGGCCGGCGCGCGCTGAGGTAAGCACCGCACGCGCCGCGCGTGCAGCGCAGGCTGCGTTCACGCGGTTTTCTCGTGGTATCATGCTCGTTGCGCGTTCGGGCGATTGCGTCGCCGCCGTTGCCGCCATGCCGCACGCCTCCGCCATTAATCCCGATGAAATGGACGCCTCCGCAGGCGATCGCGCCGCGTCCGATGAGCCTCCGGCCGCCCGCATCGAGGTGCGAGCCGCGCCGGGCCTTGTACAACCGGTTCAGGTCAACTGGATCGCAGCGAACCTTGAGCGAGCGGCCGCGCTCATTGCCGCGCGTGAGAACGCCGCCATCGCGCGCCTCAACGTGCTCATCGTCGATGATGCGCGCATGATCGCGCTGCACGAGTCCCACTCAGGCGATGCCACCACCACCGATGTGCTGACCTTCGACCTCCGCACCGACAAGCGCCAGCCCGTCGAGGCCGACATCGTCATCTGCGCCGATGAAGCCGCCAGCCGCGCTGCCGAACTCCAGCACCCAATCGAGCGCGAACTGCTGCTGTACTGCGTGCACGGCGTGCTGCATTGCCTCGGCTACGA
>DATKJG010000442.1:0-3704 GCA_035543215.1 Phycisphaerales bacterium
AGGTCGCAGCGCAGCTGCGAGGTGGCGCGAGGCCAGCAGAATCGCCCCGCGAATGCTGGCCGAGGAGGTCGTGCTGGCCTCGCAGCATCTTGGCGAGCGCGACCGGGCCCTGGTGCGGGCGGTGTACGAGCGCGGCCTGGCGATCAAGGCCGTGGCGGCGATCACCTACACGCCCTCGGGCCGGCTGCATCGCCGGCTGGGCATGCTGGTGCGGCGCGTGCGCTCGCCGCTGTTCCGCCTGGTGCTGCGCGAGCACTCGCGCTGGCCGGCCGACCGCCGCGCGATCGCCGAGGCGTTTGTGTTCAAGGGCCGGCCGCAGCGCGAGATCGCGCGCTCGCTGAACCTGTCGCTGCATCGCGTGCGCACGGAGATCGAACACCTCAAGGCCCTCGCAGGCGTGAGCGGGGGCGGGGGCGGCGGGGGCCGCGGCGAGATCGACTGAACGACATGCACCGGGGGCACTGTGCGAATCACCATTGAACATCACGTATCGGCGGCGGGGCAACGACTGTCATCGCGCGCCAGCGAAGTCGCGGCGATGTTCGGCCTGACGACGCGACTCGCCGTGGAGAGCGAGCGAGGCGGCGCGCGAACGATCACCATCGTGCCGCGCACCGACATCGATCTTCCGGTGCCGGGTCCGGGCATCGTGTTCATCAGCGGGCCTTCGGGCTCGGGCAAGTCGACATTGCTGGGCCTGATGGTCGAGGCCTGCACGGCCCGCGGTGTGCGCGTGCTGACGACCATGCCGTCGGCATCGATCGAAGCGGCAAGCGATGACGAGGACCATGATCGCGCCGTCATCGACCTGGTCGCGCCCGATCGGCCGCTGACCGAGGCCCTGGAACTGCTCTCGCTCGCCGGCCTGGGCGATGCTTTCATCATGCTGCGGCGGCCGCACGAGCTGTCCGATGGGCAGCGGCTGCGATTTCACATCGCGCAGATGATGGCGGCCGCGCGCGAGAGCGGCGATGCCACTCCAACCGTGCTGGCCATCGACGAGTTCGCGGCCACGCTCGATCGCATCACCGCCCGGAACCTCTCGCGCAATCTCCGGCGCTGGAGCGATCGCAGCGGCGTCGCGATCGTGCTGGCGACGACGCACGATGACCTGATCGAACCGCTCGTGCCCGATGTGCTGATTCGCAAGGGCCTGGGCGCGGCGATCGACGTGACGGCTCCGCGGCCACGGGGCGCAGCAGCATCGCGAACACTTGATCCCGCGCAGGCCGCAGCGATCAGCGCCGATGCTGACGAGTTCCGCATCGAGCCGGGCACGCTCGCGGACTATCGCGCCCTGGCGTCGTTTCACTATCGCTCGCATCATCCCGGCGCGGCGACGAGTGTGCTGCGCATCAGGGCTGGCGGCTCCGAGCCGCTGCTGGTCGGCGTGCTGGTGCGCTCATTGCCGCATCTGAACGCGGCGGCCCGCGATGTGGCGCTGCACCATCGCTACGCGACGCTCTCGCAGCGCGAGCGCGGCATCGTGCTCAACCGCGAGATCCGCTGCATCAGCCGCGTGGTGATCGATCCGCGCTTTCGCGGCATGGGCTTGGCAGTTCGCCTCGTGCGTCATGCGCTCGAGCATCCCGAGAGCGCGCGGCTGCGGTACACCGAGGCGCTGGCGGCGATGGGACGCGTCTCGCCGTTCTTCGAACGTGCCCGCATGCAGCGCTTCGACCTGCCCGAAGCGTGCCGGCCGGCCCACGCGCGCCTGCTCGATGCACTGCAGCACGTGGGATTGACCGCGCATGATCTGTCGCGCGACCAGGAAGAGTCTGCGGCCGCCGCGCTCGATCGCAACCAGCGTCGCTGGCTTGTGTCCGAGGCGCGGCGATTCCTCCGCGCCACCCGGCGGCTGTCGAGCGCGCAGATGAATGCGATGAGCGAGCGCGACACGCTCGCCGCCGCGGCCGAGCGACTGCTGCTGCAGCCGGTGTACTACGTCTACTCACATCGAGGCGATGCATGCTGATTGCGCTCTCACAACTCCAGGCTCATCCGCACAACGCCAACGTGATGCCCGAGGGGCTGCTGGCGAAACTTGCGGCCCACATCCGCGAAACCGGCCGTTATCCCGCGCTGATCGTGCGGCCAATGGGGGGCGGCGATCGGCACTACCAGATCCTCGACGGCCACCATCGCGCGCTGGCGCTGCGGCGCCTTGGCCATGACCGTGCGCTGTGCGAGGTGTGGGATGATGTGGATGATCAGCAGGCCGCGATCCTGCTGCTCACGCTCAACCGGTTGCGCGGCGAGGATGATCCATTCAAACGGGGCGGGCTGATGGCCGGGCTCGCGCTCGAGCGGCCCAGGACCGACCTCGCGCGCCTGCTGCCCGATGAACTGGCGCGCATTGATCGGCTGATGGCGCTGGCGACGCCGGCGCTCGCCCAGGAACCCCAGCCGCAGCGCGATCGCGGCGTGCCGCAGCCGCCGCGATCGCTGACCTTCTTTCTTGACGCCGCGGCGTACGAGCAGGCGCTTCTGCGGCTGCGGGAACTTGATTCCGATCGCACACGGGCCCTGCTCAAGGCGCTGACGATCGATGGCGGCGTCGAGGCCGGTCTCGGCGCGCAACCACAGCGTGGTGGTCCGGGCGCCACTCACTGATCATGCGTACTTGTGCGACAAGTCCAAACGGTTCACGCGCGGCGTCGCCGGCGACCGGCGATGACTGCCAGGCCCAGCATGGCCAGCACACCCGGAGCAGGCACGTCGAAGAACGCCGCGTCCGACCCGAACTCGAACGTCACGCCACGGCTGAGGAACGAAAGGTCGGCGATGCCGCTGGAGAGCGTGAGGGTGGCGATGACTTCATCCTGGATCGCGCCCAGGCCGCCGAGGGCCACGACAGCGGGGTTGGCCAGCAGGCCGCCCTGCGGGCCATCGAGGCCGTCGGGTCCGTCCATGTTCGTGGCGCCGAAGGCCGTGGCGCCGGCGCCGTTGGCGGAGAAGTAGTTCAGGTGCGAGAAGAAGCCGGTGGTTCCGCCGTTGCCGAAGCCCCACTCGCCGCTGACATCGCTGTTCGCGCCGACGTTGGTGATGCTGAAGTTGAGCGTGGTGCTGCTGGCGCCGGTGAACACGGTGCCGCCGGTGATCGTCGGATCGCCGGCCGTGTTGCCCAGGCCACCGAGGTCGAAGGCGAGAGAGGTGAGGAGTTGATCGGAGTTGCTGAAGCCGCCCGGGGCGCCGGTCGAGAGGTTTTGCAACCGCACTTCCAGCGTCGTGGCATTGACGAGCGTGAACTCGGCTTCGCCGGCGAGTCCGCTGGCATCCGAGAAGGAGATGGTGATCCCTGCCGACGCAGCGCCGGAGCAAAGGGCAACACCGCAAATCACACAACCACTACAGAGAACGATTCGATTGATGCGCATCTGAGAAATCCTGCTTTTGCAAGCGTACGGGGCCTCCATGATGCTGAGATCGGTACGTTGCTTGTCGGCTCAGGGGGCGCAGCCACGAGCGGCGCGCGATGCCAACAAGCTCTCTCTCAACCTTACTCTCTTCCGGACAGACCCTACGGCGCAATGGCAGGTTGGACAACTCCTCAAGAGAAAACAAGCGTCGTGATTACACAGGCTGAGCCTTGCCTGTTTTTGACACCGACGTCAGCCCTCAGCCACTCGTGGAGCCCGATTTCGAATGATCCACACGCACAACACTGCTTATAGGGATGGCTCGACCCCCCCGCCGCCGACCGT
>DATKJG010000443.1:0-12761 GCA_035543215.1 Phycisphaerales bacterium
GTGTGCCTCAATGGCTGATCTCCAAGGCCGAACTTGAGTTCCGCACCGGACAGATCGATCAGGCCGAGTCGACGATCAAGGACATTCCCGATTCGTTCCTCAGCGACCCGCGCGCTCAGCAGGTGATCAACGCCGTTCGCATGGCATCAGCCGGCGGAACCGCAGCCGCGACAGACGATCCGATTAAGGCCGCCATCAACTCGGCCCAGGATTCCCTGCGAAGGAACGAGGTTGACAATGCACGAGCCACGCTTCTGTCAGCCCTCCAGAGCAATCCCGATTCGCTTTCACTTCTGCAGGCCCTGGCCCAGGTTGAGATCAGCGGCGGCAACCGCGAAGCCGCGCAGCAGTACGTCGATCGCGGCCTGAAGATCAATTCGTCGGATGCCATCCTGAATCAGATCGCCTCAGGACTTCGATACGACGACCGCGTGCTTGCAACCGTCGAGTATCTCAAGAACACCATAACCGATGAGAAGGCGCTGCAACCGGCCCTGCTGGTTTCGATGGTCAGTCTTGCGAGCAACCATCGTGTTGCCGCGGAGGACCTTCGGAAGCAAGGCAAGGAACAGGACGCCGAGAAGTTCCGACAAATCGCCGAGCGCGCCGATGCCGAGGCCGCCAAGGTCGCGGCTGCCATGCAGACCAGCGACCCCGAGAACCCGCAACTGCTGGAGTATCAATTCATCACGGCGCTCAAGGCTCGCGACTGGTCGAAGGCCGAGGAACTGCTGGCCACGGCCCGTCGCCTGAATCTGGATTCTGCAGGTGGCGCGCTGTTCGAGGGGCGGCTGGAACTTGCGCGCGAGAACACCAGGCAGGCGATCTCCGCGCTCGAGACTGCGACAGACCGGCTGAGTTTCTCATCATTCGCATGGCGCACGCTGGCCTTCGCCTATCAGGCTGCGGGCAACTTCGTGCAGGCCGAGCGGTCGTTCGAGCAGGCCTACCGGTGCAATCCCAACGATATCGCCGGCACGCGCGTCTATCTCGCGCTGCTGCAGCGGCGAGGCGACAAGACGCGGGCGCTGCAGATTCTTCGCAGCATTCACCGGCTCGCCCCGCAGGATGTCGAACTCCGCGAATCGTGGCTGACTCTTGAATCGGAGGTCGGCGACAAGGCCTTGGCGCTGCGCGAGCGCATGCTCCAGTATCTTGCGAACAAGCAGGATCGAGCGAACGCCGCATCCCTCGCGCTGCTGCTCGGCACGCTTGATCCGACTCCTGAGACCATGCTGGGCGACGACGGCCAGCCGCTCTACAGCCCGCAGCGATGGGCCGCGATGAGCGCCGGGGATCAGGATCAGGTTCGCCAGACGACACGGCAGGACTGGGCGACCCGCGCCGACGAAATCATTAATGGGCTTTCGAGTAGCGGTTCCGACGATCTGCGCATCGCGGTGCTTCGCGCCACCATTCAACGCGAGCGCGGCGACGTGATGGGCGGCGAGGCCACACTTCGCGACTTCATCAACAAGCATGAAAAGGCTCAGCAGACCGAGGAGATGTTCGTCGAACTCGGTCGATACCAGGCGGCCGCCGAACACTATTCCGATGCCGTGGCGTCGCTGCGACAGGCCGTCGCCCTGGCCGGACCTCAGCAGCGCGAGGCAGAGACGCAACTCGGCATCCTGTTGATGCAACTGCAGCAGTACAAGGACGCGCTCGAAGTCCTCAAGAGCGCCCAGGCCAAGCAGGACGACCAGAGCACTCGCCTGCAGATCATCGAATGCATGATCAATCTCGGCCAGTTCGACGACGCCGAGAAAATGCTGGCCGACGCATCGACTGGCAAGTCCGGAAGCGTCATCACGCTGCTTTCAGCATCCATCGCGCGCGGCCGCGGGATGGCCCTCGTCGCCCGGGGCGATGTCCCGGGCGCCGAACGGATCTTCGGCCAGCAGCGCGACCTGCTGGCCCGCGCCGAGCAGCAGGATCCAACCAATCCGCTGCCGCGCATCCTTCTGGCGCAGAGCCTGATCGATGAATACAACCGCACCAAGCGCATGAGCCTGCTGGACGATGCGATGGTTGCGCTGGACAGGGCCGATCGCATTCGTGCCGGCGTTCCCCAGGTGAATGCCATGCGCGTCGCCATTCAAAAGGAACGCGGTGATGTGGCCGGCGCCATCGGCGATGCCCGGCGACTGGTCGAGGCCGATCCCGGCAATCACGCAGCGCGGCGCGAACTCATTCAACTGCTGATCGACTCCGGCAATCGCGACGCGGCGACGCAGGCAATCGACACCGCGATTCAACTGTATCCAACCGTGGCGGGCTGGCACGAACTGAGAGGCGATGTCATTCGACAGCGGCAGGGTACGGTGGCTCAAGTCATCGATGAGTATGCGCTGGCGTACAAGAACGCCCCGGCCATCGGAATGTTGCTGAAACTCTGCGGCGCGATGCTCGACATGAATCCGCCCGATTGCCGCGGCGTCGTCTCCCGCATCGAGGCGAGGAAGGATGACCTGGCCAACGAGCCTGTGGTGCGCGAGGCGTATGCGGTCGCGCTCTCTTGCCTGGGCCAGCGCGATCAGGCCATCGAGCAGTTGCGCCTGGCCTACGCCACGCACAAGGAACGCGCGCAGAAGGATCCAAACGCTGGCCCGGAGGTCCTCGACTGGTACCTCGCGCTCTCCAAGGTCTTCCCGGGCGAGCAGGCTCGCGATGGCGAGCGACTTCAGGAAGAACTCAGCGGCGGCAACAGCAGCCTCGACGATCTGATCGGGCTTTCCCGCTTCTGGGCCCGCAGCGGGCAGGCCGGCCTCAGCCGCGGCATCGAACTCGCCCGATTGGGCCTCTCGAAATGCACGCCCGATGATGACCGGCATCGCGCGACGGCGAACGAAGACCTGGGCGGAATGCTGGTGATGACCGGCGACATGCGCGGCGCCGCCGAAGCCTTCACCAAGGTGGTTGAGCTCCAGCCGTCCAACTGGAGTGCGATGAACAACCTTGCCTATATCCTCTCGACTGAACTCAACGAGGCGTCGAAGGCGGTGCCGCTGGCCGAATCGCTGCTGAAACTGGCTCCGGGGCGGCCGGACATCCTGGATACGGTCGGGTGGGTGTTCTACAAGAACAACGACCTGGCCCGGGCCAAACAGCATCTATCTGATTCCCTGACGATCCTGCCGACGGTTGATGCGTATCTTCACCTGGCGGAGGTGCTGGCACGGTCCAAAGATCCTGCCGGGGCCGAGAAGCAGTTGCAGGCCGCCGAGAAACTCAACCCAAGTCCGGATCAGCAACAGAAAATCAAGTCTCTGCGTGACGATATCGCAAAGGGCGGTTCCGGACCCGGGGGGCCGGCCGCAGGCGGTTGATCGCGCGTGACATTCTCAACGAGCCGCTTCCAGGTACGACAAGCCACAGATCGAGGAACGAGCTATGAGCACCCTGAGCCAACCGCGTCCCAGCAGCCAGCCCCGCCTCGCCGCGCCCGCAACCGCGCCGCATCCTTCTGCCGCGCAGGCGCGCCGGCTTGATCGCGCGCCGGCGGTCGGCGTTTCCATCGATCCGCTCAAGGTGCTGCGGCGGTACCTCTGGACGATTCTCGCTTCGGGCGTGATCGGCGCGATTCTCGGCCTCGCCGCTTTCCTGCTTCTGCAGCAGGTGTATCCGCGGTACAGCGGCAGCGTCGTCTTCGAGGTCCGGCCCGGCCTGCAGAAGTCCTCCGACGTCGGCACGGTTGACGTGACCAACGACGACATGGTCTTCCGCGTGGCCCAGACCGAGGCCTACATGCTCACCAGCCGCGATGTGCTGGAGGCGGCTCTCAAGAATCCCGACGTGCAGGCCACCCACTGGGGCCAGCAGTTCGTCGTCAACAACATCTTCAATCATGCCGACGCGTTGAAGGACCTTGAGGACGACATCGGCACGGGCGTGCGCCGCAGCAGCAACCTCTTCATGCTGTACTGGTCGGCTGCGAAGCCCTCGGATGTTCCCGTTGTGCTCAACGCCGTGGCTGCCGCGTACAACAACCGTGCGCGCCTTCGCGACGCCGAGTTGTATAACGGCAACCTCACGCTTTTTGAGGACCAACTCTCCGAGACGCAGCGCGAGTTGAACAACACCAACCAGGAGATCGGCAAGTTGATCGTCGAATCGGGGATGACCAGCCTCGAGGACACGCGTTACAGCGCGCAGATGTTCCAGATGCAGGAAATCACCAGCACTGGCACGACGATGCAGACGCAGCTGAACCTCGCCAGAACCGGCTTGCAGTTGGTGCGCCAGCAGATCCAGGGCACCGTCCAGCCCAGCGCTGAGGACCAGTTGACGGCCGAGCAGGATCCCACGCTCTTCAACTTCGCCGAATCGGTGAATTTCGCGGCCGGCGAATACCGCCGGCTCAAGCAGCAGAAGCTCGAAGACAACCCAATGGTCATCGCGGCCTACGACAACTGGCGCAGCAAGCAAATCGAGTTCGACGCGCGCGTCCGCGAAATCATGATCCGCAACCTGCAGGCCAAGGCCACAGAAGTTGAGAATGACGTCAAGCGGCTTGAGGCCGCCGTCGACGAGAATCAGAAGCAGATGGACCTCAGCGCCCGCACGCTCAAGGAACTCGCCGGCAAGCAGGCCCAACTCGAGCAGCTTAAGAGCCAACGCGAATACCTGCAGCAGCGCCGCGGCGCCGACCTCGAACTCGTCAACGAGGTCACGCTGATCAAAGCCCGCAAGGACGCCTCGCGCGTGCAACTGGCTCAGAGCGCCTTCACGCCGCGCGAGCCCTCGTTCCCGAAGATCGAAGTCGTCGTTCCCCTGGGCATCCTCCTGCTGATGGCCCTGACCACCGGCGTGATCTTCCTGCGCGAACTCCTTGACAAGCGCGTCAAGAGCGCCAGTGACCTCGCGATGGTGCCCGGAGCGCGCGTGCTCGGCAGTCTGCCCGACAGCAGCGATGACCCGACCCGCATCGTCACGCCCGAACTCGTCGTGCGCCGCCAGCCCGCCAGCGTCCTCGCCGAGTCGTACCGCCAGGTAGCCACCGCGATCCTGCCCGAACTCGATCAGCGCGAAGCTCAGACCGTCCTCCTCGTGGGCGGTCTGCCCGGCGCCGGCACGACGACCGTCGCGACAAACCTCGCGGCCGCCGCGGCTGTCACGGGCCGAAGCGTGCTGCTGGTCGACGCCAACTTCCGCCGGCCGGGACTGGGCAAGGCCATGGGTGTCAGTGACGACGCGACCGGCCTGGGTGACGTGCTCATCAGCGCCGTCGCCGTCGATGAAGCCATTCACGACAGCGGCGAAGGCGTGGACGTCATGCCCGCGGGCACGCCCGCCAACCGCGTCATCGAGCGCCTGAACAACGGTGTGATCGACGGTGTGCTGGCCGACTTGCGCAGCCGTTACGACCTGATCATCTTCGACGCCCCGCCCGCGGTCGTCGCAGGCGATGCCCTCATGCTCGCCAACAAGCTCGATGCGGCTGTGCTCGTCGTGCGCGCCAATCAGGAGCATCGCGGCCTGGTGGCACGCATGATCAGCCGCCTCGACCAGGCCCGCTGCCAGTTGATCGGCGTCCTGCTCAACCGGCCGCGCAACATCGCTGGCGGCTACCTCAAGAAGAATTACGAGGCCATGGCCGAGTACTCGCGCAGCGGTTCGGGCACCTGATGCCGTCCGCCGCCCGTCGCCGCGTCCACACCTCCGCAGGAGCCGACTCGTGAGCCGATCGACCCAGCGCCGGTGCCTCGTCACGGGAGGCGCTGGCTTCATCGGCTCGCATTTGGCGGAAACGCTGGTCGCGCGCGGCGACCACGTCGTCATCGTCGACAACCTCTCCACCGGCCGGCGCAGCAACCTGCGCAACCTGACCGCCGCGCAGCACACCTTCATCCACGCCACGGTGAGCGATGCCCTGCGCGACTTCGCGCCCGGTGAGTTCGACGAGATCTATCACCTCGCTGCCGCCGTCGGTGTGAGGCTCGTGATCGAACGGCCGATTCACACCATCGAAACCAACGTTCTCGAGTCGATCGATCTGCTGCGCTTCGCCGCCGCCGCGAAGACGCGCACGTTGATCGCATCGACATCCGAGGTCTACGGCAAGGGCAGCCGCACGCCCTTCGCCGAGGATGATGACGTCGTCTACGGCCCGACCACGCTCAATCGCTGGTCGTATGCCTGCTCGAAGGCAATCGATGAGTATCTCGCCCTCGCGCATTCTCGCGAGGAATCCTTGCCGGTCGTGATCGTCCGCTTCTTCAACACCGTCGGGCCGCGCCAGGTTGGCGAGTACGGGATGGTGTTGCCGCGCTTCGTCTCCGCCGCGCTGGCTGGCGCGCCGCTCGAAGTGCACGGCGACGGCCGGCAGTCGCGCTGCTTCTGCGATGTGCGCGACAGCGCCCCCGCGCTGCCCGCGCTGCTCGCCTCGCCCGCATGTCACGGCCGGGTGCTCAACCTCGGCGATGACAAGTCGATCCAGATTCGCGATCTCGCTGAACTCGTCAAGAGCACGCTCGGCAGTCATTCGCCCATCCGGCTCGTTCCCTACGACGAGGCCTTCGGTAAGAACTTCGACGATTTGCGCGATCGTCGGCCGGATTTGTCGCGCGTGCGCCACGCCATCGGCTTCCAGGCCCGCATTCCGCTCGCGCAGACCATCCGCGATCTCGCTGATGAACTGCGCGAAGCCGCTGCCACGCCAGCCTCCGCCGCACCGCACGCCCGTCCCGTCGAGGCGCCGTTGCGATGAGCGTCCTGATTGCACAAGCCAGTGCTCCCGCGCACCCTCACTCCACCGGCACGACGGCGGTGACCGCCATCGATCTGCTTAACGGCTACGCGCACGTGTTCACGATCGCCTTCGTGGTTACGCTCATCGCCACGCCCCTGGCCATGCGCGCTGCCCAGGCCATCGGCGTCGTCGACAGACCCGACTTCAACCGCAAGGCCCACACGCACCCCATTCCTTATCTCGGTGGCATGGCCGTGTTCGCCGGAGTGCTTGCGGCCATCGCCGTCAGCTACCTGCCGTCGGGCGATGCACCGATCGCCTTCGCACCCGTGCCTATGGCGGTGGTCATCGGCATGATCGCCATCACCTTCACAGGCCTGGCCGACGACATCTGGGGATGGGATCCGCGATTGAAGATCGCCGGGCAACTCGTTGCCGCCGCGGGCCTCGCCATCGAGAATGTCGGCGTCAACGTCGCGCACGGTGTGCTCACGGCGATCTTTCCCGGCTCATCGCTCTCGTTCACCTTCGCCACGCCCATGGGCGATGCCACCGTCGACATCGTCTATTGGGTCGGCACCGCCCTCATCGCGCTCTTCGTGCTCGGCGGTTGCAATGCGGCGAATCTCATCGATGGCCTCGACGGCCTGCTTTCGGGCGTCAGCGCCATCACCGCCATCGGTTTGCTCCTGATCAGCATCTTTATGCTGCACGTGATTCCCGATGACGCGATGGAGTCTGAGACCGGCGTCCTCGCCGGCGCACGTCTCGTATTGTGCCTGGCCATCCTCGGCGCGACGCTCGGATTCCTACCCTACAACTGGAAGCCCGCAGTCATCTTCCTGGGCGATTGCGGCAGCCTGCTCCTGGGCTACCTCATCGTCGTCGTGATTCTCATGCTTGGCGAGCACGGCCAGACGCACTTGGTCTTTGCCGGCCTCATTGTCTTCGCCATTCCGATCATCGACACGACGCTGGCGATCATCCGCCGCAAACTCGCGGGCGTATCGATGTCAGCCGCTGACAATCAGCACCTGCACCACCAGTTCCGCCGCGTGCTGGGCGGCGTCCGCCGCGCGGTCATGGCCATGTACGCCCTGAGCATCCTGTTCATGGTCGTGGGCGTCTCGCTGGCGGGGCTGGTGATCTTCACTGAACTGCGCGTGCGCGCGGTGTACGCAGTGGCCCTGGTGCTCGGCGGCATGCTGGGTGTTGTGGCGGTGAAGGCCGCGCGACGCCAGCAGCGCTTGGCCGCATCCACGGCATCAGCATCGTCAACTGCGACGGCGAAAACAACAGACCGCGCTGTCTCAGATGATGATGCCCATGCGAAGTCTGCCGACGAGGATGCAGCGCATTCGGCTTCGCCCGCGCCGGCGATGTCCGCCTCCGCTTCCTCGCCACGTAACGGTGCCCCCATCGGCCGGCACGCGTGACTTGCGGTACCCTCGTCGATCTCGATGTCGCTTGATCAGCCCATTCGAGTCCTGATGGTCTGCACCGGCAATATCTGCCGCAGCCCATTGGCCGAATGCGTGCTGCGGCACAAGGCGGCCCTGCGCGGCGTCAAGGAACGCCTGCACATCGACTCGGCCGGCGTTGGCGACTGGCACGTGGGAGAGGCACCGGACCCGCGCATCAAGCAGGTGGCTTCGCATCACGGCGTGACGATGACCGGCACGGCCCGGCAGGTCACGCTGCAGGACCTGCGGCACTTCGACCTGCTGGTGTGCATGGATCAGACACATCGCGCGCACCTGTGCGACATGGGATGCGACCACGCCAAGGCGCGGCTGCTGCTGGAGTTCGATCCTCAAGCGTGCAGCCTCGATGTGCCCGATCCGTACTACGGCGGCATCGAGGGGTTTCACGAGGTGTTTCGCATCGTCGATCGCGGCTGCGAGTGCCTGCTCGATCGCCTCCTCGCCGATGAAGGGCGCGGCCATGCGCCACGACGATGAACGCCAGGCGATTCGCGCATCGCTCGATGCGGCGGGCATCGGCGACGCGATTGCGAGCATCCATGACTGCTCGGGCGGCTGCATTCATCGCGTGTTGCGCGTTGAGCTGGTCGGCGGACGCAGACTGGCGGCCAAGGTGAACCGTGCCTCGACGCTGCCGATGTTTGAGGAGGAAGCGATCGGCCTGGGCGCGCTGGCGGAGACGAAGACGGTCATCGTGCCGCAACCGCTCGCACACATCACGCATGGCTCGTCGGCGGTGCTGCTGATGACGTTCATCGAGGCTCCGGATCGACCGTACGGCGATCGAACGTGGCAGCGCTTCGGCGAGGACCTTGCAGCGCTGCATTCGGCGTCGCTGAAGGGCGGGATGGCGCACGGATACGGGTTCGTCATCGACAATCACCTTGGCTCGACGCCTCAGCCCAACGGTTGGTGCGATGACTGGGTGCGGTTCAACGCTGATCGCCGCCTTGGCCACCAGGTGAAACTGGCGCGCGAGCGCGGCGTACTTAGTGCGGCGCAGGCGCAGACGATCGAGTCGGTCATCGAGCGCCTCGATCGCATCCTGCCGCGCCAGCCACGGCCGTCGCTGCTGCACGGCGATCTGTGGTCGGGCAATGCGCTTCCGGCGCGCGTGGAGGCCGATGCAGCCACAACGTGCGCGGTGATCGATCCGGCGCCGTATGTCGGCGACGCGCTTGCGGACATCGCGATGATGCGCCTGTTCGGCGGCTTCTCCGAGTCGTGCTTCAGCGCGTGGTCGGATCGGATGGCTGTCAATCTCGACGGTGATGAGGTCGAAACCCGCATCGCCGCGTACCAGTTGTATCACGTGCTGAACCATGTCAATATCTTCGGCGAGGGCTACGTGAGCCAGGCGATGTCGCTCGTCCGGCGCTTGTCGTAGCCGCGACAGTCGGTACGCACGTGTCTACTCCGCACACAACCTGCTGGACGATAATCCGCGGCGCGGCGGCTGGCGATGCGGCCCAGCGGCAGGAGTTCGCGAAGCGGTATGCCGAACCGATCGCCGCGTACCTGCGAGCGCGCTGGCAGTCGTCGCTGCTGGCTCAGGATGTGGATGATGCGGTACAGGAAGTGTTCGTCGAATGCTGCCGCGAGAACGGCGCGCTGGAGCGTGCCAGCGAGTCGAAAACAGCAGCGGGAGGGTTCCGCGGCTACCTGTATGGAGTGGCGCGCAACGTCGCCCTGCGATTCGAACAGCGCCGCGGCCGCAGGCGCGAGCGCCAGCCCCCCGAAGGCTTGATCACGCACGGATTAGTCGAGGATGAAGCGCGCCTGTCGCACGTGTTCGACCACGCCTGGGCCGCAGGCATCATGCGCGAAGCGGCGCAGCGGCATGCGGAATCGGCAGCGAGTGTGGGCGAGGCAGCGGTGCGCCGCGTCGATCTGCTGCGGCTGCGATTCGGAGAAGGCCTGCCGATCCGCGACATCGCCGCGAGGTGGGATGTGGCGGCCGAGTCGCTGCACCGCGAGTACGCCAAGGCGCGCGAGGAGTTCCGTGGAGCGCTGCGCGAGGTGATCGCCTTCCACGCGCCCGGTTCAACGGCGGAAATCGACGCGGAGGCAGGAATCCTGCTGGCGTCGTTGCAGGGCGGCTAGCAGAATAATTGAGAATCCTGGGGCAAAAGGTACGCGAGCGATGAACCTGTCTCGGATAGCGGCTCGCGAAAGGGCAGGCGCGACACCATGCTCACCAACGACGACAACTCGAACGACGATCGAACGGACAATGGCGAATCGCTGCTGGATGCCGGCCTGCGAGCCGCCTTCGCCGCCCGCACCGTTCAGTCGCCGCAGCGCGGCGGCGCGGAAGGCGGAGTACTCGGCGAGATCGAGGCGCGGCTCGGAGTGCGCTCCCAGATTCTGCTGCGCGATGATCCCGACGATTCAGCCGTTGCTCTCATCCGAAGCGAGCCGTCGACGACCGGCCGCTACCAGGTATTGGGCGAGATCGCGCGCGGCGGCATGGGCGTGGTGCTCAAGGGCCGCGACACCGATCTGGGCCGCGACGTCGCGATGAAGGTGCTGCGCGAGGAGCATCTCAGTCATCCTGCGATGGTGCGGCGATTCGTGGAAGAGGCGCAGATCGCCGGTCAACTGCAGCATCCGGGCGTCCTGCCGGTGTACGAACTTGGCGTGCGCTCCGATCGCCGTCCGTTCTTCTCGATGAAACTTGTGAAGGGTCGCACGCTTGCGGCCATGCTGGATGAGCGCGCAGACCCGGCAGCCGATCGCCCGCGCTTCATGCGCATCTTCGAGAGCGCGTGCCAGACGATCGCCTACGCGCACTCGCGCGGCGTGGTGCATCGCGACCTCAAGCCTTCCAACGTCCTCGTCGGCGCGTTCGGCGAGGTGCAGGTCGTTGACTGGGGGCTGGCCAAGGTGCTGTCGCGCGAGGGGGGGGCCGTCGACGAGCGCGATCGTACCCGCACGCACGATGAGACGGTGGTTCAGACCGTTCGCAGCGATGCGCCGGGCGCGCAGTCGCTGGCAGGCTCGGTCATGGGCACGCCCGCGTACATGCCGCCTGAGCAGGCGCGCGGGGACGTGGACTTGATCGATGAGCGTGTCGATGTCTTCGCGCTGGGCGGAATGCTGTGCGAGATCCTGACCGGACGGCCGGTGTTCCAGGGCGCGGCGCGCGAGATGCTGGCTGACGCTGCGGCGGGCCGCACCGATGCGGCAATGGCTCGGCTCGACGCCTGCGATGCGGATGCGGACCTTGTCGCTCTGGCTAGATCGTGCCTGTCGACGGATCGCCGGCAGCGTCCACGGAGCGCCCGCCAGGTCGCCGAGGCGGTGACGGGCCATCTCGCCTCGATCGAGGAGCGAGCGCGACAGGCGCAACTCGCCGCCGAGTCGGCCCGCGTGCGCGAGGCCGGCCAGCGGCGGGCGCGCTGGCTGACGACCGCGCTCGCCGCGGTGGTGCTGGCCCTGGGTGTCATCATCTGGGGCGCGATCTCGATGACACAGCAGATGCGCGCTCGAAGTGCCGCGACCGCCACGCAGCGCATCAATGATGCGCTCAATGAGGCCGGCGTCCTGCTGGGCCAGGCGCAGAAGGCCCCGATCGGCGACAAGGCCTCGTGGGCGGCGCTGCGGGCGGCCGGCACTCGACTGTCCACGACGCTCGTGGTCGAGTCGAACATTGATCCAGCGGTGCGCGCGCGAACCGAAGCATTCCTGAACAGGCTCGACAACGTGGCGCGCGATCGAATGCTCGTCGAGTCGGTCGAGGACGCGATCATCATCGGCGCCACGCACCTGGATCGGCTGAGCTGGATGCGCATGACCGAGCAGTTGCGTACAGCGCTGCTGGGTTTCGGCATTGATGTGCGCCAGCCGCCTGCCGCCGATGTGGCCCAGCGCATCAACACAAGCGAGTCGTCGGTTCAACTGGTGGAAGCAATCGAGATGTGGATCGGTTCGGAGGGCCAACTGGGCTATTTCAGCGTTCAGAATTTCCCGGTCGAGCATCTCAATCGCTGGGTTGAAGTGCTGCATGCGGCCGACACCAACACGTTTCGCGCCGGCCAGCGGCGCGTGTACTACGCGATTCTGAACGAGTACTTCAAGGGCGGAAACCCCGACCCAGCCAAACGGGCCGAGCATCTGGCGGACCTCGATGCACTCGAGGCGAGCGTTGATATGGCCCTGGCAACGCCGCGCAGTCTGTCGTGGCTCGCGACAACGTACTTCCTTCTGGGTGAGCCGGATCGCGCTGCCGACATCTTTCGCCGGGCCATCATCGCCCATCCGACCGACTTCATGCTGACGTTCGATTACGTCTTCACGCTCGAGCAGCAAGGTAAGTGGGAGGAAGCGATCCGCTATCTCATGGCGTGCGTGGCCATCCGCCCGGATGTCGGCGGCGTGTGGCGCAAACTTGGAGTCGCGTTCCGCGAAATCAATCTGCTGCAAGGCTCGCTCGATGCGCTGCAGCAGTCGGTTCGGCTCCAGGCCGATCACGCGCCCACGCACATCGACCTGGCGTTGACGCTGCAGAAGCTCGGCAGACGCGATGAGGCCATGGCAGCCGCCGACGAGGCCGTCAGGCTCGACGGGCAACTCGCCGCTGCACA
>DATKJG010000444.1:0-4250 GCA_035543215.1 Phycisphaerales bacterium
TCGCTCGTGCAAGCGGGCGCGGCTGCCATGGAGGTCGATCAAATCGATGCGACAGCGAACGCCCCCGCCCTTGGTCCCGTGCTCGATTCGCTTCTTCGCGATGGCGATCTGCGATCGCGCATGCGCACGGCGCTACAGGCGATGAATCGCCCCGATGCCGCGATGACGATCGCCCGCATGGCGCTGCAACCGGTCTAGCCACACTCGGTCGCGCATGCGCGACTGACTACAATTCGACGCCCATGGAGCCGTCTCCGCTGATCACCGGCGCCTCGCAGCAGGCTGAATGGACCCGCGTCATAGTGCTCGCGCCGAATTCGGACGGCGACGCACAAGCAGCCGACGGCGCGACGCGCGCCATTGAGAGTTTGCTACCCGAATTTGAGAAGCGCGACTGGTTTGCAATCGTCCACGGGGACCCGTACCTGGCCTTCGCCGAACTGGCCTTGCGCGAGCGCGCGCAGGCCGCGCGAGCCGCTTGGGGCCTGCAGCGAATGGAGGGCCTGGCGCTTGTCATCGTTGACCCCGAACAGTGGCCCGCGCCACTGCTGGACGACTTGCGCCAGGCGGTCAGACGATCACTGCCGGCGGCGTCCGTCTGGACCGCGTCGGGAGACCGCATTGAAGCGGCCGAGGGCCCGCTGCCCGAGACGAGCAAGCCTGAGCGAATGACGATGAGCGGCCACAGGCTCGGATTGCAGCAGCCTTCTGAAATTCACCCCCAGCGCGCGCGTACAGCTGCATCGAGCGTGAACGACAATTGTCCGGTCGAATCCGCGGATGACGCCGTGGCGAGCGACCACGCGGGAGTGCGCGACGCCGGGCGACTGAGCCGCGACGAGATTGACATGCTGTTGCACGACAGTGAGCTCGACAATGAAGTGCCCGGCGGGCGCGGGGCGGGCTCATGAGCAGCGCCGCGGGCAAGCCCCAGCGCAGCCGCCGCGGGCGCGTGCTGATCGTGGGCGAGATCGCGCAACGTGAGGCGTTTGGCGAGCTGCTCGCTCAGCCACCGGTGCTGGCCCGAAATATGTTCGAGGCGCTGGGCGAGGTGGCCGGCAGCGGCGCGCAGGATCCGATCGCCGCGATACTCATCGATGAGACGTTCACACGCTCGCCGCATCAATGCGCGATCGAGGCCCTGCGGCGACTCGACCCGTCGCTGCGCATCATCGCCATCACCCGGGGCGATGAACCGCCCGGCAGCGCCGGCGGCATGCAGGCACCCGATGCATGGCTCGCAGGACCGCTGCGCTGGGACGATCTCCGCCGCGCGATGGACGACGACGGACTACTGGCCGGACCGTCGAAGGCGCCGGCCGTCGCCGTTGCTGCCCCCGTATCGCCCGCGCCGACTCCGCCCTCGCCACCATCAGCGTCGAAGGTATTCGACCTTGATGCTGCTCCCGCGCCGCCGGTCGCCGATGCAGCGCCGGCAGGCGTCAAGGGTGCGCCAGATCAATCCCGCCCAGAGACGGGAAGCGAATCACCAGTCGCCATTGCAGCCACATCGGAACCATCGCCTGCCGCATCAGTCGCCGCGTCGAAAGCCCCCACCGCGTCCAGAACGGCGCCTCCGTCTGTCGACCCCAGGCATCCTGCGGAATCTGCTCAGCGCGGGCCGCAGCCGACGCCAGTGGCAAACGTCGGCGACACGGATCTGCTGCACGCGCTTCTGCACGATCCCGCAGGCGTGCTGCCGCTGGCACTTCGGCTCATCACCCACCATGGCCGCTGGCGCAATGTCCGATTCGTCGATGCAGCGAGCGCTGCCGGAACGCTCCCCGCCGAGGGCGTGGAAGTCCGCTGCGCAAGCGAGAGCCTTGGCCGGCTGCTGGCGGACAACGTCGCGCCCGGCAACCTGCGGCCATGGGCCGATTGGCTCGGTCACTGGCTGCACATGCAGCACGAGCACCGGCGCGTGCGCGAACTGAGCATCCGCGATGACCTGACGGGCGCGCACAATCGCCGCTACTTCGGGGTCTTTCTCGCCGAAGCCCTGGCCCGCGCCCGCCGCGACCGCCGGCCGGTCACGGTGATGGTCTTCGACATCGACAACTTCAAGCCCTACAACGATCGCTTCGGCCACGATGCGGGCGATGACATCCTGCGCGAGATCGTGCGCCTGCTCAGGTCAATCGTGCGCCAGGGCGACAGCGTCTGCCGGATCGGCGGCGATGAGTTCGTCGTCGTCTTCGCCGATCCCGAAGCCCCACGCACGCCCGGCAGCACGCATCCTGATTCCATCGAGACCATCGCGCGCCGCATCCAGCACGCGGTGAGCTCGATGCGCTTCCCCAAGCTTGGCGTGGAAGCCCAGGGCACGATCAGCATCTCCGCCGGATTGGCGACATTCCCGTGGGACGGCCACGATCCCGCGACGCTCCTGCGCCATGCGGACCAGCGGGCACTCGAATCTAAGCGCAAGGGCAAGAACGCCATTACCCTCGGTCCAGCCACGCCTCGCGATTAGCGGGCGTTCGCTGACGACAGGCAGGGGGACGTTCTCCCAATGAACGGTGAGGAATGCCCACCCGACAGCGGAAAATGCGTCGTTCACGGCCCCGGCGCGATATGGTGAGTGCACCAGCGTATGCCCTTCAACCCTTCCGACCAGCCCACAATCGAGCACCTCCGGCCGGCAGCGCCGGCCGGCGCGCCTGCGCCGATCGCGATCGACGAGGTGGCGCGGCGATTTCCGCATCTGGAGATCATTGATGTCCTCGGGGCCGGCGGGATGGGCGTCGTCTACAAGGCGCGGCAGAAGAGCCTTGATCGACTGGTCGCTCTGAAGGTGCTGCCCCCGCAGCCGCACGATGTTCAGCGACACGAATCCTTCGCGGAGCGCTTCACGCGCGAGGCTCGCGCGCTGGCACGACTGCAGCACCCCAACATCGTCACCGTGTACGACTCCGGCGCGGTCAATGACCTGTGCTATTTCATCATGGAGTTCGTGGACGGCTCGAACCTGCGGCAGGTCATGGGCGCCAACGCAGGCCGCCTTCAGCCCAGTGAGGCGCTGGCCATCGTCCCCGGCGTATGTGATGCGCTGGAATACGCGCACGCCGAGGGCATCGCCCATCGCGACATCAAGCCCGAGAACATCCTCGTCGATCGCAAAGGCCGCGTGAAGATCGCCGACTTCGGAATCGCCAAACTCCTGCAGCGACCGGGAACTGATTACACGCTCACGCACACCCAGCAGATCATCGGCACGATGCACTACATGGCGCCCGAGCAGATCGAGCGGCCTTCCACGGTCGATCATCGGGCCGACGTGTACTCGCTAGGTGTCGTGTTCTACGAGATGCTGACGGGCGAGCTACCAATCGGCCGCTTCCCGCTGCCGTCGGAACGGGGCGTCAGCGACGTGCGGCTCGACCAGGTCGTGCTTCGCGCGCTGGAGAAGGAGCCTTCGCGCCGCTATCAGCGCGCCAGCGACATCAAGACGGACCTGCAGCGTTTGAATGCAGCGCCAACGCTGCCCCAGCCGTGGATGGGACCGTCGACTCTCGCCACAACTCCGACACCGATGTCAGGCTCTGAGGGTCCAGTTTGGCGGCGGCAGGCAAGTCAGATCAACACGCCGACGCCGCAGCCGCTGTTTGCCGGCGCACAGGTCACTCCCGCGCCCGGCGTGCAGATCCCAACACCGGCCCCGACGCCCTACAGCGTTCCCGTGCCGGGCATGCGCAACCCCGGCATCGCGTACCTGTGCTGGCTGACGTGCTTCTTCGGTTTCTGCGGCGTCCATCGCTTCTATTGCGGCAAATGGATCAGCGGCTTCATCTGGCTGCTCACCGGCGGGCTGCTCTTCATCGGCCAGTTGATCGATCTCGCGCTGATCCCGCACATGGTCAACAAGGCCAACCGCCTGCACCGCCCGTGGATCCCGCAGGCCGAGCCGGTCACCGCTTTGCCATCGTCGTCGCTGGGGCAGCCCGCGCCACGGCGCAACTGGCTGCTGGTGATTCTCCTGATCATCGCGATTCCGGTGATCGGGCTGATCGTGCTGACGATCCTGGCGGGGGTGATCATTCCGCTGCTCGCGGGCGCGCGGCCATGAGGCACAAACTGCACACACGCGGCCGACGCTAGCGGCTGCCATCAGCCTTGAACACCCGGCCCGGCATCGGACGATCGAGCGCGGCAGCGATGTGCCGGCCGGCCGCGAACAGTCGGCGCAGATCGACGCCTGTGTCGCAGTCCATCTTGTTGAACGGGTAGACCAGATCCTCGGTCGCGAGGTT
>DATKJG010000445.1:0-7960 GCA_035543215.1 Phycisphaerales bacterium
ATGGCGACTCGGTGCGGCGGCGCGGTGCCCAACAGGTGGGCCTCGGCCTGCAGGCGTAGTGCCGGTTCGAGTTGCTCGACAGGGGCATCGGGCAGTGGCACGGTGCGGCAGATGACCGCCGCCGCGCGCAGGACGCATAGCACGCTGCCGGCCTTCTGGTCCGTCAGCCATTGGTCGATTCGGCTGGCCTGATCGAGCGTAAATTCTCGTGAAGAGACGATCACGGGCCGGGCCTCAGCGCGATTGACAACCAGCGCATGCCATGCCTTGCCGTTGCGGTGCAGCACGGCCAGCAGGCTGGGATCGAAGGTGGGAGCGGCTGGGTTCTTCACTGTTCGCGGTACTCGAGGATTCGGACTGGAATGGTAGAACGATCAACTACCGCAACGATTTCAACTTCCATGCCAGTCGAGGCTGATCGGCCGCGGCTGGAGATCGTAAACACGTTGCCCCGCACATCAAATCGCTGGGAAATGGCCTGAATGTCCTGGGGCGTGATGGATGGAATGGACTTGAGTTCGACGAGGCTGGTGATGCCTGTAGAGCGGTCGCGAAGGTAAAGCAGTTCATCGGCGAGGGCCTCATCGAGGCCCATGATTTCGAACAGGTCGCGCAGGAAGTCGCCATCCACCGTGTTCAGATTCATCTTGCCGGGCACGCGATTCTTAGGGTTGCTGACGCTGCACTCGGCGAGCACCATGGTCAGTTGCTCGTTGGTCAGTGGAGGCACGCCGCCGGCTCCTTGCTCTTGGCCGTTCTGCCCGCCCTGGCCTTGCTGACCGGATTGACCTTGCTGACCCGGCTGGCCAGTGGGCTGCGATGATGCACCGCCCTGCAGCGGATTGATCAGCAGATCCGTGAGTCGGTTATTCTCGTTCCCGCCGTACTGGATCAGCGCCTCGGCCTGGGACGTGTTGACTCCCAGTCGTTCGACGAGTTCCTTGGCCTCGGCCTTCTTGAGATAAATGCGAGGTTGTCCCGAGTCGGTGGCGCCGCCATCGACCGAATACACCGTAAGGTGTTCGGACCAGCCGGCCTGCATGATGTTGTCGGCCTCGTCCGGAGGGAATGAGCGGCCGCTGTCGTTCTCGTTGGGATCGAGGCGGCCGTTGAGGTTCCAGTCCTCGCCGCGGAAGTAGCGCGGCCAGATGCCGGCGATCATCTCGATTTCGCCCAGCGTGCGCATCGGCCCGTTGCGCGGCTCGTAAGGCGATTCGAGACTGAGGTAGTAGTCGCGCTCGACGCCGAGGGTGCTCGGCTCGTCGTCGGTGTCCTGCCAGTCTGCGATCGCGTCGAGCACATCGAGCGTGAAGTCATCGAAGGCCAGGAGCAGGCCGCGATCGTTCACGTTGTTCATGTTGAACTTGCCGTTCTCATCAGTCGGGCCGCCGAGGTCGCGGCCGCGCGAATGATGGAGAATGTCGTAGGACGAGTTGAGCAGCGTGCCGCTGGAGACGAAGTACATCTCGCGCGTCAGGCTCTTGGCGTCGTCGGGATCGGGCTTCTCGCTCATGCGCGTCATGACCGCGAGCGTATTCTCGAGGCCGGCGCGGGCCGCCCAGCGCGCCTGGATGCGCTCAGTCGATTCGCGCCCGACCATGGCCTGTCGATACGCGAACAGTTGCAGGCTGCTGACGATGATCGCCGCCACGGCGATGGTCCAGAGGACGATCACGATGACCGAGCCGCGGTGAGAATCTGAGATTGTGCGGCGTGAGTTCGTCACTGCATGCCCCCGCCGCCGGATGTTGGCTTGCTCGGCTGAGATGGCTTCGTGGGTGGCGGCCTGCCGCCGCCTCCATTGCCTCCGCCGCCACCATTGTCACCGCCAGGCCTGCCGCCGCCGCCCGGAGGCGGACGATTCCCGCCGCCGCCACCATTGCCGCCATTGCCCAAGCCTGATGATGGATCAGGTTGGCCGTCGCCATCGACATCGACATCGGGGATGCCGTCACCATCGATGTCGGCGCCTGCTGCGTTGGGATCGGTTCCAGCCTCCTCGTCCTCTTCCTCCTTCACCTTCGGAGGCAGGACGCGATCGATTGGAATCACGGTGCGGAGGAAGGCGCGCGGCGCTGTGTAAACATCGCTGTCATCACGATGGCCGCTGGACAGGATGATCACGCTGAGGGCCTGCGGCAGACCGCTGATGTCGGAATCCCACTCGTCGTACCAGTTCGCGCCGTCGTACACCTGCAGCGTCAGGCCAAGGATGCCCTCGACGGCCGGCTGGGCCTTGCCGCCGGCGCCCGGATACTCGTCGGGGAACGCGTCGGTCCGCTGCCAGAGCACGGGGCCGAAGTCGTCGTCAGCGATGCGGAACTGCGTCTCGTGCTCGTAGCCTTCGCCGGCGAAGTCGATGTTGCGCGTGGGCTTGAGACGCGTGTTGAAGATCAGCAGCTCGTCGCGGTCGAACTCCTCGCGGCCGCGGTGAGCCGTGTCATCCAGCAGCAGCAAGCGGCAATAGAACAGGTCATCGCTGCGCGAGATGGCGGCGACGTTGCTGCGGATGACGTTGACCGCAGAATCAGCCCGCAGGAAGGCGTCGAAGCGCAGCTTGCTGGTGTTGCGGGCCCGGCCCAGTTGACCGACGCTCAGCGCCACGCTGCCGAGCACGAACGCGACGATGAGCGAGGCCACCATCAGTTCGATGAGCGTGAAACCTCGTCGAATGTCAGCCATTGGCGCCTCCAGTTGGAGCGGATCCGGTGTTCGACTCCTCCTCGCCATACCAGCGTTCCTCGCGGTCGATCGGCTCTTCGGGCACGCGCGTCTCATCTGGGTTGTCTTTGCGATTGGCGATGAGCGTCTGCACCTGCACGTTGCGCACCCCGCGGCCGGCCTGCCAACTTACCGTGGCGGTGACCAGGTACGGGATGTCGTTGCCTTGATTGACGATGTCGAGATCAAACGAGAATTCCTGGAAGGGGTATTCGAACTCGCCTGAGGTGTCGTGCTGGCGCGGATAGTTGATCGGGCCATCGACGACGACCAGCGAGAGCAGTTCATCGCACAGCCAGGCGGCGGTCATCTGTTTCTCGCCATCGGTCTGCGATTTCAAGGCCCGCGTGGCCAGCGAGATGATCGAGGCCAGGCCGATCGAGAGCAGGATGCCGCCGAGGATGACATCAACCAGTGCGAAGCCGCGGCGATGCCGCTGGCCGGCCGCGAAACCGCAAGCGGCTGATCGCTGATGGCTGATGGCTGATCGCTTGTTCATTACCAGTCCTCCCGCGAGCGGCCCTCGGCATCGAGATCGACCGGGACGCGGTTGATACCGCTGCTATTCTCGCCGTTGATGATGATCGGCGCGACGCCGTGGGGTTGCAGCACGAGCGTGGCGATTTCGTCGGGTCCGCGAAGGTGAATCTCGATCGTCGGCCGCTCCTGGCCGGGCTCGCTGGTCAGCGGCCAGTCGGCGCAGTCGTAGGGGTCGCCGTCCACGTAGAACTCGACGTCGGAATCAGTCATGAACGCGGGCAGCCTGACGGGCTTGACGTACGGATCGATGCGCCAGTTGGAGAATCCTGACGTGTCGGCCGAGTCGATCTCGATGAGCATGATGGAGTTGTCATCGCGGCCCTGTTGAATGCCGACAATCTTCTGCCCGAGGTCCTGCCGTTGGCCGTACATGGTCAGGAGGTCGCCGACCTTGTCCACCGCGGCCCGGAATTCGCGCCGCTGGTTTCCGGTCAGGCGCGGGATGATGAGCGTCGCGAGGATCGCCAGCACGACGATGACCACGATCATCTCGAGCAGCGTGAAGGCGAATGGGGGGCGGCGATGCATATCTGCGTGGCTATTCGTTGGTAATGTCGGCGTTCTCGCCTTCACCGCCCTGCTGGCCGTCGGCCCCAAGCGAGACGATGTCGAAATCCGGATTGCGCTCGCCGGGAACGAGGACGATGTAGGCGTGGCCCCACGGATCGGTCAGGTCGCTGGCCTTGAGGTAGGGCGTCGTGCCCGTGGTCAGCATGTCGAGTTCGAAGTCGTCGCCGGGCGTGGTGATACCGCCATCGACGCAGAACAACTGCACCTGTTTGGCGATCTCGTTGACCTCGGCCTTGGCCACGGCGGTCTTCGCCTGGCCGATGCGGCCGAGCAGGCGCGGCGCGATCAGCGTCGCCAGCAGCGCAATGATCGTGACCACGACGATGATTTCCAGCAGCGTGAAGCCGCGACGGGCAGCGCGAGTGAACGGACGATTGTGAGTGTGTGTCTTCATGGTTGTTCTCGCGGAAGGACCGCGTCGCGAAACCGCAAGCGTGTGAGTGCAACGAACCTGACAACGAACGACGAACTCTTACTTGACCATCGACTGCAGTTCGAGCAGCGGCAGGAGAATGGCAGCGAGGACGAAGCCTCCCATGGTGGCCATCACCACCAGCAGCAGGGGCGGCAAGGCCTTGGTGAAGAGTTTGACGGAGGTGGCGACCTGCCTGTCGAAGGCGGTCGCCGCGTGGAGCAGCATGGTTTCCAATCGGCCCGAACGCTCGCCGAGGTTTACGACCTGAACGAGCAGTGGGGGGAACAGCCCGCTGCGCTCCAGCGGGTCGGCCAGGCTCTTGCCGCTGGTCACCTGGTCCTGCACCTGATCGACGGCCTGCATCAACGCAGTGTTGGCAAGCGTGTTGCGCGTGATCCGCAGGGCATCGAGGATCGGCAGGCCCGCCGCGATGAGTGTGCCCAGCGTGCGCGTGAAACGCGCCACCGCCACATCGCGCAGCAACTTGCCCAGCAGCGGACTCTTGAGTTTCAGCAGATCGACCCGATAGCGATTGGCCGGCACCGCGACCCACATTCGCCAGCCGACGATCAGGCCGACGATCGCGATCAGCGCCCACAGCCAATACGCCTGCAGGAACGACGCGAGGTTCATCAGCACCTTGGTTGGCCAGGGCACCTTGAAGCCGGCCTCGCCCATGAGCGGGCCGATCAGGCGCGGCACCAGCACAGTGATCAGCACGGTCGCGCTGGCGGCGATGAGCACCGCGATGATCATCGGATAGAACGTCGCCCCCAGCACCTCGCGTCGCAACTCGACCGATCGCTCGAGAAGGTCCGCAAGTTGATGCAGCACCTCGCTCATCTTGCCGGAGGCGTCGGCCGCGCGGAGCATGCCGATGATCATGTCATCGAACGGCGGGCCGTAGTCGCGGGCCGCCGAGTGCAGCGGCTCGCCCGCCTCGACCCGCTCAATGAGGTGATCGAGGATCACGGGCATGGCCTTGCCGGAGGCCTGCTTGCGCACCGTCTTGAGAGCCTGCATCACGGGCAGGCCGGCTTCGATGGCGGTCGCGAGTTCGCGCACGAGGTTGGCCATCTCGGCACGTCCCAGCGATGGCCGCCCCCTGGTCAGACGCGCCAGGCCCGGCAGAGAGAAACCTGCCGCGCTCTGCCCCGGTTTTGCCTGCGGTTTCGGGGTCGTCCGCGGCGCGGCGAGTTTCAGCTGGCCGTCGGCCAGTTCGATCGCGGTGGCCGTCTCGCCGCGTCCGAGCAACTGGCGGATGGCGTCGCCGCGATCCATCGCGGTCAACACGCCGCTGCGGCTCTGTCCGCTGTGCGTCAGGCTCTGGTACGAGAAGGTGGGCATTGCGATTTGAACGCCTTAATCTTCGGCGTCTTGCGTGGCGCGGAGCACTTCCTCGATGGTGGTGACACCCTCGGCCGCACGCTCGATGCCGTCTTGCCGCATCGTGCGATAACCTCCGCCGGCCAGTGCCGCGAGTTCGTTGCTGGTCTTGTTGGCTGAGATCGCGCGGCGAAGTGCGGAATTGATCACCATCAGTTCAAAGTACCCCAAACGGCCGCGATAGCCCGAGCCGTTGCATTCATCGCACTGGCCCTTGGTTCCCATGCCCGAGCCGCGCCACGCCCGTCCGTTGAACATTTTCAATTCTTCAGGTTGCAGGCGGTGTGAGATATCCTCGGGCATCGGGATTTCCTGCCGGCACTCGCGGCAGATGCGCCGGCCCAGGCGCTGGGCCAGCACGCCCTCGAGCACCGATGCAACCAGATACGGCTCGGCCCCCATGTCGATCAAGCGGCCGATGCTGCTGACCGCATCGTTGGTGTGCAGCGTGGAGAAGATCAGGTGGCCGGTGAGCGCTGAACGAATGGCGATATCGGCGGTCTCGCCGTCGCGCACTTCGCCGACGAAGATAATGTCGGGGTCCTGACGCAGGATGTGGCGCAGGCCGGTGGCGAACGTCAGGCCGCGCTTTGGATTGACCGGAATCTGGTTGATGCCCGAGAGTTCGTACTCGACGGGGTCTTCGATCGTGATGATCTTCTTGCGCGGATCGTAGAGTTTCGACAGCGCCGCATAGAGCGTGGTCGTCTTACCGGAGCCCGTCGGGCCGGTGACCAGCACCATGCCGTGCGGCTTGGCGATCAACCGATCCATCATGTCGCGCAGGTGTAGCCGCATGCCCAGGTGCTCGAGATCGAGCGGCAACTGGCTCTTGTCGAGAATACGCATCACCACTGATTCGCCGTACAGCGTCGGCACGGTGGACACGCGCAGATCGACCTTGCGGCCTTCGAAGCGCAATGTGATGTGGCCGTCCTGCGGAACGTAGCGTTCCGCGATGTTCATACCGCTCATGATCTTGATGCGGCCGATGAGCGCCGGCTGCAACTGCTTGGGAGGCGGCTTCTGCTCCACCAGCACGCCGTCGATGCGATACTTGACCTTGAGTTCGTTCTCGAACGGCTCGACGTGCACGTCGCTTGTGCGCTGGCGGATGGCTTCCAGCAGCAGCAGGTTGACGAGGTTAATAAGCGTCGGCTGCTCGGCCATCCGGTGGATGTCGTCAGCCTCGATGGCCTCGAGATTGTGATCCAGGTCGCTGTCGGCTTCGCTGGACTGGCCCGCGAGGCTCTCAGCCATGCGGGCCGCCGTCGTGCCGTAGTGCTCGCGCATCAACTCGCTGAAGGCTTCCTGCTCCAAGCCGATGCGCGTCACTGGCTTGCCGGTAAGCGTGGCGATCTCGTCGGCCGCGGCGCTGTCGAGCGGATCGACCATCGCGACCACCAGCCGATTGCCTTCGAAGCGCACGGGCACGACGCGCAGGCGCACGGCGATGTCGGCGGTGATCGTGGCCACCGCATCGGCCGAGGTTTCCGGCGCGTCCTCCAGCCAGTCGATACCCAGCACGCGACACTTGTCGAGCACCGATGCGGACGCCGAGGCGGCGTCCGTCAGACCGACGCGCGACCGCGCTGCGGAATCCAGGCCATTACTTCGTTGATCGTGGGAGGAGTCGAACATGCTGTTCTTGAGCGGGGTCGAGTTGAAGGCACTGCGAGGGGTCAGCCGCCGCCGTCGTCGACCGGCTTGGTGCCGGGTGGAACGTCGGGATTGCTCGGTTCTCTCCCGCGCTTCGAGGCGGGCCTGGTGTCCTTCTCATTGGCGGAAGCGGCCTCTGCGGGCTTCTGCTCGCTCGGGAGGTCGGCCCAGCGATATCCACCGGGCAACTGTGAAAACTGCGCATCAGTCAGAATGGCCTTCAGTTGCCGGGTGTAGTCGCGCGAGAGTTCATCGCGCCGCATGAACGGATCGCGCGTCTCATCCTGAATCTCCGCCGGCTGCTGCCCGGCCATGCGCTGCGCAAAGGCCTCGGCGCGAAGTCGCTCCTCGCGAGGCTGCCACTGGCGCTCCAGCGCGACAAGCTGCTGATTCATTTGCGTCAGCGCGTCGACGTAGGCCGCCTCGAGGCTCACGACGGATTCCAGGACCGAAGGGCTGAGTCCTTCCAGCTCCCGCGCCGTCTTGAGAATCAGTTGCACGGGTGTTGGGCGGAAAATGCGCGGGTAGGCGCGCTCGAGCGCCTTCTGACGGAACTCCTCACGCCGCGCCTCGGGCATTGCCTCCGCGAGGCGATCGACGAACAGATCGTTGACGTCGCGCACCGCGATCTTCATGTCAATCTGCCTCTGAAGGATCGCCAGGCTGACT
>DATKJG010000446.1:0-2844 GCA_035543215.1 Phycisphaerales bacterium
CGGCGACCTCATCTTCTCCATGTTCTACAACCCCTGGCGCGCGATCGTGCAACTCATCGGCAGCCTGATCGTGCTGGCCTGGGTTGACTGGCGATTGCTGCTGGGATCGCTGCTGTTCATGCCGCTGGTGTTCATCACGCACCAGACCTGGATCAGGCGCATCCGGCCGCTTTATCGCGACATGCATAACACGCGGCAGGCGATCGACGGCATGACGACCGAAGCGTTCGGCGGCATCCGCGTTGTGCGCAGTTTCGCAAGGCAGCGCAGCGAGTCGTCGCGCTTCATCAAGGCCGACCAGTTCCGCGCCCGGCAGGAAGTGCACGTGTGGTGGTGGTCGCGGGCCATCGACGTCGCCTGGGGCTTGTTCATTCCCACCGCCTCCGCTGCGCTGCTTCTGTACGGCGGACTGCAGGTGCTCGACGGGCGATTGACCATCGGCGACCTGTTCCTGTTCCTGACCTACCTCATCATGCTGCTGGAGCCCGTGGCGATGCTCGCGCAGAGCGCGACGGGATTCCAGACATCTCTGGCCGGACTCGATCGTGTGCTCGATATGCTTGCCGAGCCCACGGAAATGCCCTCGCGCCCCGGCGCGGTCACGCTTGATCGCTCCACGGTCGCTGGCCGCATCACCCTGCGCGACGTGCACTTCACCTATCCCGCGACGGATGCTCCGGTGCTCGAGGACATCTCCATCGACATCCGGCCTGGCGAAATGGTCGCACTGGTCGGCCCCAGCGGCGCCGGCAAGACGACGCTGTGCAATCTCGTGGCCCGGTTCTACGACCCCAGTGCCGGGCAGATCGTGCTCGATGGCCGCGATCTGCGCGACGTCGTCGCTGACAGTTACCGCGGCCTGCTGGGCATCGTCGAGCAGGACATCTTCCTGTTCGACGGCACGATCGCCGACAACATCGGCTATGGCCGGCGGGATGCCACGCGCGAGCAGATCATGCACTACGCGAAACTGGCCCACGCCGATGAGTTCATCCGCTCGTTCGCCGATGGCTACAACACGGTCATTGGCGAGCGCGGCGTGAAGCTCTCGGGCGGCCAGCGGCAGCGGCTGGCCATCGCCCGCGCCTTGCTGGCTGATCCGCGCATCCTCATCCTCGATGAGGCGACGTCCAATCTCGATACCGAGAACGAGCGGCTGATTCAAGAGAGCCTGCGCACGCTCATGGCCGGGCGCACAAGTTTCGTCATCGCGCACCGCCTCAGCACCATCGCGCACGCCGATCGGATCGTCGTGCTCGAGAAGGGGCGCATCGTCGAGACCGGCACGCACCAGGAACTGATGGAGCGCAGCGGACGCTACCGCCAGATGGTGACGATTCAGACCGAGCCGACGCTGGCGGCGCGGAATCGTCCTGCCGGCCCGCCGTCGTCAGGTGATGCGTCGCGCGCGATGTCGGGCTCGCACGCCTGAACCCGGGCAAAGTCGCTTCCAACGAGATCATCGGGCGAGTATGCTGTCGTCTTCATCTCGCGGAACGAACAGACATGCCCATGACAGGCGGAACCGGAGCAGGGGGGAGCGGCAAGACCTGCGCCGTGTGCGGCGAGGATGTCTCATCCAAGCCACGAACCAAGGACGCGAAGGGGCGATACTTCTGCCAACCGTGCTATCTGCAGGCGCTCGATCGCAAACACGCAAGGCGCGAAGGCGCGCCGCCATCGCCAAAGGCCCTGCCGGCGTCGTCCAAGGCTGCGCCGGCAGCGAAGCGCGCGCGAGATGCGACCGGCATGATCATCGATGACGATGCCGACATGGGCGGTGCAGGCGGCGGGGCGAACATGCTCGAGCAATTGCTCGACTTGGAGCCGGCACACGAGGCGCCCGCGCTGATCTGCCCGGCCTGCCGGTCGAAGATCCCGCCCGGGGGATTCTTGTGCACTGTCTGTGGCTTCAATACCCAGACCAATGAGCAAGGCGGTTCGGTCAAGGTCAAGAAACAGCGCCAGCCCGGCGGGGCGGTCTGGCCGTGGATCGTCGGCATCGCATCGATGGTCTTTGGCGGGGCGGGCGCGCTTCTCTACGGCCTGTATTTCCTGTTCGCGCTCTTCGGGGCGATGAAAGCCGGAGTGCTCGGGGCCGCGCTCGTCAGCGTCGTGCCTATCGGCAGCCTGCTGACGGGGTTGGCTATGTGGCTGTTCCGCGATGGACTGCGCATCGTGCGGCACAACTCCGAGGGCGTGAAGTGGATTCGCTACTGGGCCATGGCCAAGTTGTTGATCTACGGCTCGTGCCTGGGCGTGCTGATGTCGATTCCGCCAGGGCCGATGGAGCAGCGCCTCGAGACGCTTCCCGGCGGAACCGATCTGACCGTTGCCGACATCAAGTCGACCATCCTGCTCATCATGCTCTGGTACCTGCTGTGGCCCGCGTTCGTGATGGTGTTCTTCTTCATTCCGCGCATCACGGCCGATGTCGAGGCGTGGGACTAGCAAGCGCGCACCAACGACATGGCGGAACCGACTGCGATCACGAAGACCTGTGCCATGTGCGGCGACGATGTGTCAGCCAAGCCGCGCACGAAGGATGCCCGGGGCCGCTACTTCTGCAAGGCGTGCTACGAGAAGGCGCTCGCGCAACACAAGGTCGGCGGGACGGCAACTGCATCGCAAGCCACCGCCATCCCAGTTGACGACGGCGTTTATGGATTGGAGGCGCGGGCTTCGCCCGCTCCGCGGCCGATGACCGTTACGCCTGCTCAGCGCACCGCTCCAGTCGCCACACCATCGCCTCGCCCGAGCTCGCCAGCATCGTTATCCTCGCCGAAGCAGATTGCCACTCCCGCGTTGCGTCATGCCGGGCCGGAGGTTTGCCCGAGTTGCGAC
>DATKJG010000447.1:0-2245 GCA_035543215.1 Phycisphaerales bacterium
TCGATGCGTCTGGTCGCTTCGACCGCGGCCGCAGCCGTCGGATCCTGAACAATCATCTGTGGAGACTCGCGCAACAGCGAACTGATGCGCTCATTCCCGGCTCCATCGACCACGAAGAAGCCCGGCTTCTCGTGCGGCTGCAGATTCAGGCGCGAGGCGAGGGCCCCATCGACGCCGTGAACGATCGGCGGAGCGTGCACGAGCCCATGCATGGCGAGCAGCCGTGCGGCATCGATGCCTAGGCGGCCGTTCCAGTGCTCGAGAAGCTCGATCGGCGTCGAAGTCTGCTGCGCCAGACAGCGCAGAGCATCCTCCGCGAATGCGGGTGCATTCAACGACAGCACGCGGCCATCGTGCAGCGGCAACTGGTCGCGCGTCAGTCGAGTGAGAGACCGCCCTTCGATCTGCGAGCCCCGAACCGCAGCGATCTTGCGAAGCACCGCGTTCACCAGCCCGCCTGCCTTGGGCCGGATAGTGCTCTTGGCCCATTCGACGGTCTCATCAATGACCGCGTAGTCGGGCACGCGATCCATCAGCAGAAGTTGTGCCGAACCGCACAGCAGAGCGGCCTGCAGTTTCGTCTCCGTCTCGTGCCATGGGCGCGACAGGTGCGATTCGAGGACCGCCACCAGCGTGAGCCATCGCCGCAGAACGTGGTGCTCGATCGCGCTGGCGAGGGCGGCATCGCGCGGCTCCAGCGCCGCCTCATCGGATTGCTTGTCGGTCCGGAAGTGGATATCCGGGAACTGTCGGGCGGCCTTGGAGATACGGGCGATGGCGACGGCACGGGCGGTCATGGGGCGGGCACTGTATGGCCTCAGCGGCCTGACATGCGGGCAATTCCTGTCGCGAAAGCCCTGAGTCCGGCTCAAGTCGTCCTGTCAATCGCCGATAAGCCTGCAGGTCGATGCGTCCGGCTTCGCCAGCCCACGCCGGCTGTCCCAGGAGATTCCAGACATGGCCAAGATCAGCGGCGCCACCAACACGCAGAAGATGATCATGATCGCGCTGGTCGAAGGCTGGCGCATGCGCTTCGCCGACAAGCACGGCTGGTGCATGTTCCAGAACGGCCGCGAGCGGCCGTTCGCGCAAGTGCCCATGAGCACCGTCGAGAAGATGACGATCGCCGGCTGGCTCACTGCGGGCATCGCCACCAAGGAACTGGAGTTCCGCCCAGAGAAGCTCCTGACGACAGACGGCCGTCGCTACGCCGAGAAGCTGATCAACACGCAATGGGCGGAGAACTACGAGTGGTCGCCGATGCGCGCCTCGTACGCGCTCAATGCGGCGGTGTCGATCGGCGAGCACCTCGCCGCTGCCGCCTGATCTTAATCGCGCAGGGGCATGCTTGAGGCGGCTGCATCGCCCAGCGCAGCGTCGATGCGCGCCATCACCAGGCGCGACACTGCCGAATCGCCCATCATTCCGACGCGGATCGCGAAGCGGGTCATCACCGGGCTGTCGGTTTTCAGGTACACCTTGATCTCGCGTCCGCCTGCAGCCTTGCATCGGTAGTAGCCTTCGTATTGTGCCTCGCTCTGGCTCAGGATCTGCAACTGCAGTTCATTGAGCGCGTGCACGACGGCGACGCGAGCATCGGCGATCGGGACAAGGCGGGCCGACTTCAGTTCGCCGCGGATGAACGATTCCGCCTGACCCTGAGCCAGGCCGAAGCCGGCGGTCACGCCCGCCGCGGCGATGGTCGATTCGACGCACCCGCCGCCGAGCAGCGACAAGGCCAGCGTCATCGCGGCAGCGGCCCTGGAGGCCACCTTCTGCCTGTTCAGTCGATGAAATGTGCAGTCGCGGCGCATGGGGCGTGGATTCTTGGCATACCGGCACTTGAGGACAACCGCCGCCGCCCCTGCAGCACACGGCGCAGGCTACGATGCCCGGCTCGCACTCAACAGGAGGATTCACCATGGCGTTGCAACTGGGCGACGTTGTTCCCGACTTCACGCAGGAATCGACCGAGGGACGTATCGACTTCCACAAGTGGCTGGGCGATTCGTGGGGCGTGCTCTTCTCGCATCCCAAGAACTTCACGCCGGTGTGCACAACCGAACTCGGCGCGGTGTCGAAACTCAAGAAGGAGTTCGACAAGCGCAACGTGAAGATCATCGGTCTCAGCGTCGATGGCGTGGTCGATCACGAGCGCTGGAGCAAGGACATCGAAGAAACACAGGGCGCGAAACTGAACTTCCCGCTCCTCGCCGACGCCGACAAGAAGGTGTCCAACCTCTAC
>DATKJG010000448.1:0-9868 GCA_035543215.1 Phycisphaerales bacterium
CGACATTACTGAGCTGCTGGACACGATTACCGACGAGGTCGCGATGTGCCTGCGCTACCACCAGGGCCTGTTCAAGGGCCGCAAGATCGACCGCGCGATTTTCGTCGGCGGCGAGGCGCGGCAGGCGTGGCTGTGCCAGCACATGGTCAAGTCGCTTCGCGTGGCGGCCCACATGGCCGACCCGCTCTCACGTTTCGATCCAACCGCCGCGGGCGAGACCCCCGGCCTCACGCTGGGCAAGCCGCAGCCCGGCTGGGCAGTGGCCTGCGGCCTTTCCAATGCCCCAACCGACCTGTGAACCAAGAGGCGTCAGGTCCGCCAGTGACCAGAAAATGAGTTCGAGTCCGGCTGTTTGAAGAGGAGTCCGCTCACATGAGTCAAGCATCATTCCTTCCCGAAGACTATCTCTCGCAGAAGGCCGAGCAGCGCACCAACATCATCAGCCTGACCCTGTTCATGGTTGTGATGATCGCGGTGGTCGGCGCCTTCTTCGTCACCAACCGCCAGGCGAGGATGGTGCGGACCGCCCAGGAAGAGATCAACAGCCAGTACCAGCGCGCCGGCATCCAGATCCAGGATCTGACGCAGCTGGAGCAGCAGAAGGAAGAGATGCTGCACAAGGCTGAACTGGCGGCGGCGCTGGTCGAGCGCGTGCCCCGCTCCATTCTGCTGGCCGAACTCATCAACCGCATGCCCGAGCGGCTGGCGCTGCTGGAGTTCGACATGAAGTCGGAGCGGATGAAGCCGCCGGCCCCGCCCACCGCCAAGGACGACAAAGGCCGCCTGGTCAGCAAGGCCAAGGACAAGGCCAAGACCAAGGAAGAGGCGCAGGACACGGTGCAGAAGGTCGAATCGCCGCGCTACAAGGTCACCATTGCGATGGTGGGCGTGGCGCCGACGGACCTCGAGGTCTCGCGCTTCATGACGGAGCTCAACAGCTATCCGCTGCTGCGAGATGTCACGCTCGAGTACTCGGAGCAGAAGGACATCGCCGGCCGCATGATGCGGCAGTTCAAGATCAATCTCGCGCTGGATCCCGAGGCTGACGTTCGCCGCATCGATCCGCTCAGCGTGCCGCGGGTCCGCAACCCGATGGGCGACGAGATCCAGTTCACCCCCGTTCCGATGCTGAAAAACAGCGCATCCGCCACGCCCAACTCACCGGAGGGCAACTGACCATGAAATTCGGCTTCCGTGAATTCATCTTCTTCATTGTCCTGCTGGCGGTCCCGGTGGCGGCGTACTTCTACGTGTTCAAGCCGCGCAACGACGAGATCAACAAGGCCAACGACGAGATCGCGATGAAGCAGGCGCGGCTCGACACGCTGGCCGCCGTCGCCGCCCGCATCGACGACATCGGCCTGGAGATCCAGCGCGGCCGCGAGAGCGTCAAGACCGTCGAGGCGAAACTGCCCTCGGCCCAGGACGTCGAGGGCATCCTCGAGCAGGTGTGGCAGACGGCCCGCCGCAACGCGCTCACGCTCGTCTCGGTCAAGAGCGAGAAGCCGGTGCCCGCCGCTCTGTACATGGAGCAGCCGCTCAAGGTCTCGATGGAAGGACAGTTCGACGGCTTCTACCAGTTCCTGCTGGAACTGGAGAACCTGCCGCGCATCACGCGCGTTCACCAGATGAAGATCGAGAAGGCCAAGCCGCCCGCCAGCGGTGACAAGGAGGAGGCACTGCCCCCCGGATCGATGAAGACTGAGTTCATTCTCAGCATCTACTTCGAACCGCAGGGCGTCAATTCGTCCGCCAACCGGTCCGCCTCGGCGTCCGCCAGCAACTGAGTCCGCACAGGTGAGGCATCGCCACCTTCTCTTCGGAGCACGAACGTGAAACCCACTAACACTTCAACGCCGCTGTCATCGTTCTCCGGCCAGACGGCAATGGACGACCGGAGCATGCCACTGGGCATTAGCGAGATGACCGGCGACGAGAACCTTCTGGACCCGCTCGCCAGCGCCGGCACGTCACGGCGCTTCCGTAGCGGCTCGCTGATGATCGTGTTCGTCATCGCAATCGCCTGCTGCGGCCTGTGGTTCATGCGCTCGCTGTCGCACGTCTCAGGCGCGAACGGCGAGAAGAGCGACATCGAGCAGTCAATCGAGCAATTCCTGGGCGCTCGCGACAGCCGCGGCGAGGTTCGTTCCGCCGCCGGCCGCACCGATCCCAAGGTGCTGCAGGTGCTCAACGAATCGCTCGAAGGCAAGTTCGTGCCCCTCTCATCGGTGCAGCGCGATCCGTTCGTTCTGCCCGGTGAAGGCGAGAGCAAAGTCGTGACGCCTGTGGCCGGCGAGGATCCCGCCCAGGCCGTGGCCCGCGCCCGCGCCCTGCGCCAGAAGGACATCGACGAGGCTGCCGCCAACATGGTGGTCAAGAGCATCATCATGTCCACCCAGCCGCTGGCGAACATCAGCGGCATGATCGTGCGCATCGGCGACGAGATCGCTCCCGAGGGCTTCGATGTCACCTTCCGCGTCCAGGCCATCACGACCGATTCGGTCACGCTTGTGTCCGATGATCTGGCGCTGGGCATGCACGTGGAAACGCAGTTGAGCATGAAGCGCGACAAGTAATCGCGCGACCGATCGACGAAGTTCAGCCCTTCGCGGGCATGCAAGGATGGAGGATGCCCGTGCGCAAGTTCGACCTCAACGAACTGTTCAGCGACCTGCTTCCGGGGAAGCGCCAGAACCAGCCAGCCGCCGCGACCGACGCCGGCGCGACGGCCGTGGCGCCTGCACCCGCCGCCTCCACCACGAACGCTGACGCCTCGCCGTCCCATTCCGGGACGGGGACTCCGCCCTCGGGCGATTCTGCCGACGAACTCGGTGCCCTGCTGCTGGCGCGCCAGGTGGTCAACGAGGAGCAACTCGCCAGCGCGCAGCGCGTGATCAAGCAGACGCCGGGCAAGGCGCTGCATGAATCGCTGATCGAATCGGGCATCGACGAGATCGCCGTGATGCAGGGACTGGCCGATGTCAATGGCCTGCCCTTCGAGCGCGTCGACCATATCAAGACTCAGGCCCACGATCAGAAGTCGCTGCACAAACTGGGCATCGAGTTCTGCCGGCAGAACACGGTGCTGCCGATTCGGCGCGAAGGCGCCAGACTCGTGGTCGGCTCGGCCAATCCCGAGGACGTCTTCCTTCTGGACGACATCAAGCGCCGCCTGAATGTGCAGTCGATCAAGCACGTGATCATCGCCGCGTACGACGTCCGCGGGGTGCTGGAGATGCTGACCGCCTCCGAGTCCGATCAGCAGGCCAACGTCGAGGACATCCTGACCGACGTCGGCGACGACGATGTCGAGCTGATGAAGGAAGAGAAGCTCCAGGACGCCGACCTCGAGGACGCCGAATCCTCGCCCGTCGTCCGCTTCGTCAACCTGATCATCCAGACCGCGGTGAAGGAAGGCGCCTCCGACATTCACATCGAGCCTGATGAGAAGACGCTGAAGGTGCGCTTCCGCATCGACGGCGTGCTGTTCGAGATGATGAACCCGCCGCGCAAGATGCACGCGGCTCTCACCTCACGCGTCAAGATCATGTCGAACCTCGACATCGCCGAGCGGCGCCTGCCGCAGGACGGCCGCATCCGCGCCACCGTGCACGGCCGAAAACTCGACCTCCGCGTTTCGACGGTCCCCACGCCCAAGGGCGAGAAGACCGTCATGCGTATTCTCGACAACCGCTCCATCAGCGTCACGCTCGACGAACTCGGCTTCACCGAGGAGTCGCTGACGGTATGGAAGGATCAGATCGCCCAGCCGCACGGCATTCTGCTGGTCACCGGCCCCACCGGCTCGGGTAAGACGACCACGCTCTACGCGTCGATCCAGCAGATGGACCTGCGCAAGTTGAACATCTCGACGGTGGAAGACCCCGTCGAATACAACCTGACCAACATCACGCAGATTCAGACGCACGACAAGATCGGCATGACCTTCGCCGCCGCGCTGCGATCGCTGATGCGTCAGGACCCCGACGTGATCATGGTGGGTGAGATCCGCGACCTTGACACGGCGACCATCGCCATCCAGGCCGCGCTCACCGGCCACCTGGTGCTCTCGACCCTGCACACCAACGATGCGCCGGCGTCGGTGACGCGCTTGATCAACATCGGCATCGAGCCGTTCCTTGTGGGCGCTTCGCTGAATGCGGTGTTGGCCCAGCGCCTGGTGCGCCGCATCTGCAAGCACTGCAAGGAGGAGCGGCCGGTCAACGAGGAGTTGGCCGAGCTGTTCAAGACGCACAAGATCCAGGCGCAGACGATGCGTTACGGCAAGGGCTGCGACCGGTGCCGCAAGACCGGCTACGCCGGCCGCTCCGGTCTGTACGAGCTGCTGGTGCTCGACGACTTCCTGCGCGATCAGATTGCGCGCAGCCCCAACGTCACCGAGTTCCGCCGCCTGTGCCACAGCCGCGGCATGGTGAATCTGCGCGAGGACGGCTTCAAGAAGGTCGTCGCGGGCATCACCACGCTCGAAGAAGTGCTGAGCGTGACCGAAGCCGTGGCGTAAGCCGCCACACAGCCAGAACGCTGCCTGCAACCAAGCCCGGTCCTTGGAGCGCATCGCGCGCAAAACGCGCGACGATCCGTCGCATGCTCAATCGGACCTGGTCTTGATGCGTATCCTGCGCGCGCAAACTGTGCGCGAAACTCCTCCGCCAGCGCTTGCTTGATCGCAGGACCCGGGGTCTGATTCCACCTTGAGCGCGATGAGCGCGCGGGGGTGGCACTTGGGGCAACGACACCAGCGGGCCAGACAGGGGCGACAGGGGAAATCTCGCGCCGCAAGAACGACGCGCACGCGCTACCAACTGCCGCCGGACAACCATCGCAAGCCCGACCACGAACTGCTGGCGGACCTGCGGGCCGTCGCCCGCAAGATGCGGACCCGTGTGCTGACCACGACGCTGTATCGAGCGCACGGCCGCTTCGACAGGAGCACCATCATCAGCCGGTTCGGGTCGTGGAATGCGGCCGTCGCGCGAGCCGGTCTATGCACGCGCTGGCATCGCTACAGCGTCGAGGAGTTGATGCTGAACATCGTCGACGTGTGGGATGGGCTGGGCCGGCCGCCGGTGCGCGATGACCTGAGCCGGGCCCCTTCGCGGATCTCCGCCACGCCATACCAGAGCCGCTTCGGCCGGTTTCGCGATGCCCTGGATGTATTCGTGCGCTGGGCCGCGAGCCCGCAGGGGCAAAGGGCGATGGCCTGCCGCCGCCGTTGTCGTTCTCGATCGAAGAATGACCGTCGAGAGACCGTGCGCTCAACTGGATCGCGTGCAAACCCGCGTAGAGCGGCGCTGCCGCGTCGCTGTCGCGTGCGGCGGATCACCGTGTCGCGCCGCTTCGCGGTGCTCAAGCGCGACCGCTTTCGCTGCTGCGCCTGCGGGCGCAGTCCGGCCAGCGATGCCGGCGTGGAACTGCAGGTGGATCACATCCGTCCGATCGCGCGTGGCGGCTCCGATGCCTTGGCCAACCTCCAGACGCTGTGCAAGCAGTGCAACTACGGCAAAGGAGCGAGGCGTCAATAGATGAATGCTGCGACGCTGAGCGTCAGCCAGATCACGATGGCCACGCCGATCTTGCTGACGGTTCCGAAGACGCGGCCGATGGTCGCGCCCAGGGCGGGCTTCATCGAGCCGCGCACGGTCTTGGGCGTCTGGCCGGTGACTTCGCCCAGCACGGCACCGATGAACGTGCCGATGATCGCGCCGATGAGCGTGCCGACGACGGGGATCGGAATGAAAGGCGTGAGGAGGAGCGCGCCGACCACGCCGCCGATGAGCGCTCCGATCATGCCGCGCCGTCCGGCCCCCCCACTTTTCGCGCCCGCTGCGCCCGCAGCCAGTTCAATCAACTCGCCCGCAAGCGCCAATGCCACGCACACCCCCAGGAGCCACCATTCGAATGTCTGCGTTCGACCGTCAGCACCAGGCGTGCGCCACCATTGATCGATCAGTTCGATCACGAAGGCGATGCCGAGCATGATCCACGCGCCCGGCAGGCTGAGCACGATGGAGAACACGCACGCCGCGCCCAGCAGTGTGAAGATCGTCGCGACGAGGTAGGAGATCCAGTCCATATGGTGAGGTGCGCGAGGCTGCGGCCGCGCGTGTCAAGCGCGAGCAACTCCGCCTGCCTAGGCCGCGGCGTTGGGCCGCGTCCGCCGCATGGATGTCGGCGACGCAACGGAAACCGGCGGCGGCGGCGGTGGTGGCAGAGGCCTCGCCGTGCCTGCACCATCGGCCGGAGAGTCGCCTGCTTCTTCGGGTTTCTGCGTGGCGGTTGCACCGCGCATGCGATTGCGCACCGACTGGGCCGTCTGGCGGACCTTCTTGAGCCAGCGGGCGGCCCAGGCGAATTCGACCGCGAGAATCGCCAGGCCCAGCGGCAGGAAGATCACGCCGGGCATGATCGGCAGGATCATTCCGGCCACGGCCAGCAGCAGCAGCGTGCCGCCGATGACGCCGACGATCACGCGGCGGACCGGGCGCGGGATCCACCCGAGTTTCAATCGAATCCATGCGCGCATGCGGGTCATGGTGAGGAAGCGTCCACCGGCGTCTTGATTCGTGTGGCAGACTCACCGGTTTCATCCATCATGTATTCCTCATCCATTCCCGGGCTTTCCGGCGGCCGCGCAGCGCCGGAATCGGGCGGCTTGCCGTCCGTGGACGGCAGGATGATCGACGCCAGCACGCCCGCCGAGAGCATGCCGAGGATCACCGAGAGGCTGACGGTGTCGCCGATGGGATAGTGATGGTGCAGCAGCATCTTCACGCCGATGAACACCAGGAGAAGGACGATCGCGGGCTTGAGGTAGCGGAAGCGATGCATCAGGCCGATGAGCGCGAAGTACATCGATCGCAGGCCCATGATCGCGAACATGTTGCTGGTGAAGACGATGAACGTGTCGTTGGTCACGCCGAAGATCGCGGGAATCGAATCGATCGCGAACATGATGTCGGCGATGTCGACGAGGATGAGGGCGAGGAACAGCGGGGTCATGTGCCTCACGCCGCCGACCCGCGCGAAGAACTTGCTTCCATGCAGTTCGGTGGTGGTGGGAAAGACCTTGCGCGCTGCCCGGATGAAGATGTTGCGCTCGGGGTGGATCTCCTCATCGCCGGCCCGCAGCATCTTCCACGCCGTGTAGAGCAGCAGCGCGCCGAAGACGTACATGATCCAGTCGAACGAATGCACTAGAGCGGCACCGGCGGCGATCATCACGCCGCGCAGAAAGATCGCCCCGAGAATCCCCCAGACCAGCACGCGATGCTGCTGCGAAAGCGGCACGCGGAAGTATGTCAGGATCGTCGCGAAGACGAACAGGTTGTCCATCGACAGCGAGAGTTCCAGCAGGTAACCCTGGAGAAACTTGCTCACCGCGGTCGGCCCGTCGAGATCAGGCTTGAAGGTGTCACGGAAGCCCAGCCAGTTCTGACCGTACAGGTAGTACACGGCGATGGAGAAGGTCAGGGCCATCGCGACCCAGACGCTGCTCCAGATCAGGGCCTCGCGCATCCCCACGACGTGCTCATGCGTCTTGCGGTGGAACACGCCAAGGTCGATCGCGATCAGGGCGATGACCACCAGCACACAGCCTGCGAAGAAGAGCGTCAGCATGGACGGAGAGTGGACGGCGGCGTGTGCGGCGAGAGATGAAGCGTTGAAGCGATGATCCGACAGATCGCCGGCGGACGCGTGGGGCAATCGTAGCGGGCACATGCCGCAGCGACCGAACTCGCTCGAGTGCAGTCGTTGACGTGTCCTGAGGGAGACATGTCAGCCTGGTTGATGCACGAGGCGCTGGCATACCTCATGTCGCGCTCGCGCGGCGCACGCGCGAAATCACGTACGATGATGCCCCCGGTGCGCGGCGCGGCTCTGTCCGGCATCCATCTGGTTGGCCGAAGAGCGCAGACCGGCGCAGCGCCCGGGCGATTTCGTCATATACTATGCGAGACATAGTATGAGGCAGGCGCACGCACGCCTGAGGAGGTCGGTTGCTTCATCTCCCACTTGCTCTTGTTCGCAGCGCCACCGCACTGGCCCTCGCCGTCGCTGTGCTGACGACCAGTGCATCGAGCGCGCCGCGCGATGGCGACCCGAAGAACGCCGCCACGTGGTACGCGCGCTCGATTGCCGCGTGGCAGAAGTTCCGGCAGACCTCCCCACAGCAGGCGGACCTGCTGGCCAACTTTGCAGGTGATCCGACGCAGCCGATTACGTCCGAAGTCCGGGCCGCGCTGGCTGCGGCGCAGGGGGCCATCGGCGATTTCCGCAAGGGCTCGCAGCAGGAATACTGCGACTTCTCGCTCGACTACAGCCAGGGCTTTGAACTGCTGCTGCCCCACCTGAGCGAAATGCGCGGGTTGGCGCGGGCGATGCGGGCCGACGCGGCCGTGCGCCTCGCTGATGGCGACGCCAGCGGCGCCGCGGCTGAATTGGCCAGCATGTACAAGTCGTCGGGCCACATGGGCGATGATCGCGTGCTCATCTCATCGCTGGTAGGCCAGGCGATCTTCCAGTTGAGCGACGCCGGCGTGCAGTCGGGCCTCGACAGCGCCGCGTTCAACGCCGCCGACGCTGCATCGCTGCTGGGAGGAGCCAAGCAGCTGGGCACGAACGATCCCTTCGCCTATCTCGAGGCGATGGGCATGGAGCAGGAGATCGTCATCGCCACGTTCGAGAAGTACCGCGGTCCTGACGGCCTGAAGAAGCTTGGCGAGCTCATGGGCGACCCGCAGGCGACCGAGCGGCTCGCCGGCCTCGATGACGCCGCATTCGATGCCGAACTTGTGAAGTACGACGACATGATGACGCGCATCAATTCGGCCTTTGCCCTGACCGACAAGGACGCGGCCACAGCCGCGATGAAGGCCATCAGCGACGACATCGAGAGCGGCAAACTTGGCGTGCTCGCCTCGGTCGTCGCGCCGGCATTCGGCAAGATCCTGGAGCGCAAGTTCGCCGGCGAGCAGATGATCGCCGATCGCATCGCGACGCTCGAGAAACTCGTGAGCGGCGAGCAGCGGCCCGAGGAAGTCGCCAACGCCGCGATCTGGTATTTGCGCGCCATCGAGATGTGGGAGGCCCTGCCGAAGGAGCAGCGCCAGGCGATCCTCGGATTCGACGCGGGCGATCTCGCGCAGGCGCCGCCTGCTGAGGTCGCTGCCGCTCTCGTCGAGGCACAGCCGATCTTCGATGTTGTGCGCGAGGCATCGATCAAGCGCCGCTGCGATTTCGCTCCGCTTGTGCGCCGGCGCGGGCCGCCGCCCGTCGCCCCGCACTATGCCCCGGGCATGGCCGAGTTGCTGCTGGCGCTTCGCAATGATGCGCGGCGACTGCTGGCTGCTGGTGATCGCGCTGCCGTGATCGATCGGCTCGCCATCGCGCTGCGGGCCGCGGGCCATCTCGGCAACGACGTCAATCTCGCCGTCTGCCGCACCGGCCACGTGCACTTCAACCGCGTCATCGATGTGCTGGAGGCGGCGCAGTCGGCCGGAACCCTGGATGTGCACGCCATGGCTGCGACGCCGCTGGCCGATGCCGCCGGCCGCGTCAGCCGCAAGGACCCGTTCGGTTACCTCCACGCGCTGCAGGATTCGCGCGACTGGATCGTCTCGTACTTCAACTACAACGTGACGCGCAACACTCAGGAGGATCTCAATCGCTGGGCCGAACAAACCGGCGTGATCAAGCTGTTCAACGCCGATCAGACGATGTTCGCATTGGTGTTGCTGGATGAACGCATGCGCCGCACGATCGCCTCGCCTCCGCCCCAGGCGGAGGGGGCGCCGGCGTGGGAGCCGGACGACATCACCTTGCCGGAGACCATCGAGCGTCTGCGCGG
>DATKJG010000449.1:0-3931 GCA_035543215.1 Phycisphaerales bacterium
CGCACGCGCGGGGCCCGGCACATCGTCGTCGGCTTCGCGCCCGCCAAGAGCAACTGGCCGCTGCACGTGAGCAGCGCGATGTTCGTGCAGAACGCGATGGAGTTCCTCACGCTTGCCAGCAGCGGCGCGGCAGCCAGCGCAACAAGTGGGGCCGCTGGGGGGGCGGGCATCGTGCACCGGCCGGGTGAACCGATCAGCGTGCGCGCCGCGCCCGATGCGCGTTCCATCATCATCGAAGCCGGCGGGGGATCGCTGGAGGTACCGCTTCCACCGATCGACGTCGCTTCGCCGGGCACGCGCCTGGCGACGCTGCCGGCGATCCCTCGCGCGGGCCTGTTCACGGCGCGCGGCGCCCTGCCCCCCAATAACGTCCTGGCCGTGAGCGTGCTCAGCGATGTGGAATCGGACATTCGCCCGCGCGATTCGGTCACGGTCAACGCCCAGGCCAGCGAGGCCCTTGCCGGCGAGCGCGAACGCCCCATGCCGCTCTGGCCCTGGCTGCTGGCGGCGGCGCTGGCGCTGGCGGTGCTGGAATGGCTGGCCTACTGCCGCCGGGCGTGGTGAAGAATCTGTTCAAGTGATGCTCGCTTGCGTCAGATGCTGTGGGGGGGCGCATCCAATCTGCTGCGCCCGGGCAGGTTGTGCTGCGCTTCTGCCCAGATTCACATCGAACGTGCTCGAGCCTCACATGCTGTCGAAACAGGCCTCGGCTGCGCCACTGCTGGTCGCTCTCGCTGCGATCGGCGTTCTCGATTGTCAACACACCTACGGGCAGATTGCGAACCCGCCGCGCGGCGCGCAACTCGCCGCAGAGCCTTCGGCAGCGAAGCCAGGCGAATTCACCGGCCGCATCATCGCGCGCCCGCGCTCCGCACAGGATTGGCAGCGCGATGGCCTCGACCAGCAGGCCGCCATCGCCCGCCGTGCCGCCGCGCTGGCGCGCGTCGAACCGTCCATCATGCGCCGCTTTCCCGAAGTCGATGAGGTGCTCTTGGCCGTGCCCGCCGGCATGACTGATGTGCAATACGTCGCCGCCCTGCTGGCCACGGGCGATTACCAGTACGTCGAGCCCGACTGGCTCGTGCATGCTGCGCTCGTTCCCAACGATCCGATGTATGGCCTGCAGTGGCACCTGCCCAAGATCAGCGCGCCCGCTGCGTGGAATCTCACAACCGGCTCCTCAAGTGTGATTATCGCCATCTGCGACAGCGGCATCGATCTCGATCATCCCGATCTCGCCGGTGCGCTGGTCAGCGGGTACAACGCCGTCGATCAACTGCCGCAATCCTCGGGCGGGCAGGTCGATGGCCTGACCAATCACGGCACGCAGGTCGCCGGCTCGGCGGCTGCGATCGGCAACAACGCCACGGGCGTGTGCGGCGTGGGCTGGAACCTGCAGCTCATGCCCGTGCGCGTCTCGAACCAGCCCAACGACAGCGCCACCATCAGCGACATCAACGCCGGGGCGCGCTGGGCCGTCGATCATGGCGCAAAGATCATCAACGCCAGCTTCTCCGGCGTGCACAGCGCCAGCGTGCAGACCACCGGCGAGTACATCCGCAACGCCGGCGGCATTTACGTCTGGGCCGCAGGCAACGCGTCCACCTCGCTTGGGTTGAGCGATCCGCTGGATGTCGTGATCGTCTCCGGCACCGACCAGAACGACGCCGCCGCGACGTTCACCAACTACGGCCGTGGCATCGATATCGCCGCGCCCGCCGTGGCGATTCAGACCACCAACCTCGGCGGGTACGGGCCGATCAACGGCACATCGTTCGCCGCTCCAATCGCCTGCGGCACGTTCGGACTACTGTGGTCGCTCAACCCCGCGCTCTCGTCGAAGGCCGTGGAGGCGATCGTCGCAACAACGGCGACCGACCTGGGCGCACCGGGCGAGGATGACATCTTCGGCTCCGGGCGCATCAACGCCTTTGCCGCCGCACAACTGGCCGCGACAGCCGCGACCACGCCGCTGGCGCCGATCGTGCGCAATGATCGCGCCGCGCTGCTCGACGTCTCGCCGCAGGTCATCGATGTGCTGCGCAACGATGTCGATCTCAACGGCCAGGCGATCGACATTTCGAGTTTCCCAGCGACCACCACCACCGGCGCGATGCTGTCGTTGACCACCACCGGCGATCCCAATGCGCCGCACGCGCTGTCGTACCAGCCGCCCGCCGCGTTCGAGGGCATCGATTCCTTTACCTACTCCGCCAGCGATCCGACCGCGCTCAGCAACAGCGCGAGCGTGCAGGTCGGTGTCGTGCATTCGATTCCATTCGCACCGCCGGTAACGATCACGGTCGCGAACGCGTTCGCCTCGCCTGCCGAGCTCGACGCCGTCGATCTCGACGGCGACGGCGATCTCGATCTTGCCGGCACGTACATCGACACGATCAACACGATGCGCTTCTTCCGCAACGACGGCCAGGGCGCGTTCACGCACGTCGGCGGCGTGCCGCTGTCATCTTTCAGCCGCATCGTCGCGGATTACGGTGAGTTCACCAGCGACACCTGCCGCGACATCGTCTTCGTCGAGCCGCTGGCCAATCGCCTGTGCGTGTCGGCGGGCAACTGCAACCTCGGTTTCGCCGCGCCCATCATCAACACGCTCGCCTCGGCCAACTGCGTCGTGGCGATGACCGCCGCCGGCCAGCCGCTCGATTTCAACAGCGACGACAAACGCGATGTCGTGGTCGGGCAGAACGGCTTCCCGCACTTCATCCGCGTCATGCTGGGCGACGGCGCGGGCCAATTCACCTCCTCGGGCTTCATCCAGCCGATCGATGTGCCGGGACTTCTGCGTGCCGGCGACATGACCGGCGATGGCGTGCCCGAAATCGTCTGCGGCGGCGCCGGCTTCGGCACCATCACCATCATGCGCATCGGCCCCGCCGGGCAGATTCTTTCATCGCAGGAGTTCGCCGCCGGCGGCCCGGTCAGCGACCTGGCCCTGACCGATCACGATGAGGACGGCGACCTTGATGTGATCACCATCACCACCGGCGCGGTGGGCGCGATTCCCGCCGTGCGCATCCTTCGCAACAGCGGCGCGGGCGTGCTCAGTCCCGTCGAAGTCATCAATGCCACCGGCGATTTCACGCAGGCCGTCGTCGCAGATGATCTCGACGGCGATGGCGATGGCGACTTCGCCACCGCGAATCTCCTTTCCAACAATGTCTCGGTCTTTCCCGGCCTGCCCGGTGGCGTGACGCTCGGCGTGTCGTCGCTGCTGGGCGCGCCCGTCGGCGTGCACGATGTCGCAGGCGGCGACTTCGATGGCGATGGCGATGGAGACCTCGCCGCCATGCTCATCACCGTGCTCGGCAACCAGCGATTGATGATCTTCGAGAATCTCGCCGCCCCGCTCGCCGGGCCGGGCGATCTCAACGGCGACGGCGTGGTCGATGTCAACGACCTGCTGATCGTCATCACGCAATGGGGCGCATGCCCCGCTCCGCCCGCGATGTGCACGGGCGATGCCAATCACGACAGCGTGGTGGATGTCAATGATCTTCTGATCGTGATTACGAATTGGGGTTGAGCGCCACGGTGCCGGGCCTCACGCCGCGAAGCCGTACGCGTCGTCGCCATCGCTCAGGCCGTAGTCCAGGTCGCCATCGGCGGCGTCCTTGGGCCACTCGCCGCCGCCCATGGCCCGCTGGTGCACCTTGACCACGTTGCGCAACTGCTCGGCGATGATGCCGCGCATCGTGTCCAGCGTCCCGGCGAGTTTCTCATCGAAGGGCTGCTCCTTCCTGCGGAACAGCACGATCACCGCCAGCGTGTCGCTCTTGTGGCGGCAACGGAACGCGATCACCTGGCTGTCCGAAAGACACTGGGCGTCGGCCCCGATCCACGCGGCGAATTCCGCGGCGTCGGCGTAACGCACGATCTCATCCTCATCGGCCATCTGCGCGCACACCGCCTC
>DATKJG010000450.1:0-7916 GCA_035543215.1 Phycisphaerales bacterium
TCATGAACAGCACGTCGCCGCTCATCCCCATCCACGACACCGAGGCGCTCGTCGATGCCATCAACCATGCTGTTGAACTTGAGGGGGAGACTGAAGCGCGCATCGAGTTCATGCTGCGCACGCTGCAGCGGCTGATGCAGCGCGACGCCCGCTGCGCGCTGTGGCTGCTCGAGGAACTGGAACGCGATCCCGCGCCGCGCATTCGCAGCCGTACGCTGGTCTATCCGAGAGCCGCGCCGGCTTCGCCCGGCACGCTCGCGGGCGCACAGCAGGCGCTGGACACCACCGCGCCTGTGACCCGCAACATGCTTCGCAGGGTGCTCAGGACGTTGCGAACCCCGTGCACGACAATCCTCAGTGAAGCGGCGGACCCGCAATGGTTCGAGGATGTGCTCGTCAGAGAGCTGATGAAACTGACCGGCACGGTGGATTGCATCGTCTCGATGTGGGCATCTTCGGACGATCACGCGATCTTCCTCATCGTTCATCGAGGCGCGAACGACCCCGCTTTCCGCAGCGATGAGACAACGATGGTCTCGCTGATGCTGCGCGCGGTAGCGCCGTTCGCCGACCGCGCCATGGCCCGGAAGGCGGCTGGCAGTCCGCATGATGGCCTCTCGCCGCGCGAGCGCGAGGTGCTGCTCATGCTGCTGAGCGGCGACAGCGAGAAGCAGGTAGCGGCGAATCTCAGCCGCAGCATCAACACGGTTCACACATTCGTGCGGCAGATCTACCGGCAGTTCAACGTCTCCAGCCGCGGTGAACTCATGGCAGAGTTCGTGGACAAGGCCGTGCTCGAAAGCATTCGCCAAGCCGCGCCGACGAGATGATGCACGGCTCGCCAGAATTGCCCCAATCGCCACGGCATATTCGCGTCATACCCGCACGTTGCATATTCCATAGGCCGCATCACACGACTATCATGGCGTCTTGGTCGTGCGCGATTGCAGCACGCATTTCCTGAGGCGGTTGGACGTCTGCATTCAATGAATGAAGGAAGGCCTGGTTGCCCAGCGGATCGAGACAGTTCACTTCGCTGCCGGGTACCGTGCTATGGCCGGTGCGCCTTCGCGCCGTCATCGGCGCGCTGGGGCTCTACGCGCTGCTCGGCGGACTGATTTCGTTCCTCGGCTGGGCGCTTGGCATCCGCCGCCTGACCGACTGGGACAACAACCAGATCTCGATTCAGCCCAACGCCGCGCTTTGCGTCATTCTCGCAGGCCTGGCGCTGCTCATGCTTATCTGCAGGCGGCGCCGAATTGCCGCCGTGCTTGGACTGATCGTCGCGCTTATCGGCGGCGCGACGCTGTTCGGAATCATCACCGGCGCCAGACTCGGCTTCCATTCACTGCTCATGTTCGGCCGCGAATGGGGCCGGGGCGGCACGCTTGAGCCTGGGCGAATGGGCCCTCCCGGCGCGACCTCGTGGACATTGATCGGCACGGCCTTGCTGATGTCTGGCGCCGGAAGCCCCAGGGTCCGCCGCATCGTGCCGTTGCTCGGCCTGATCACGCTCGCCATCTCGCTCACCTCCATCACGTCGTATCTCTATGGCGCCAGCGCTCTCTACACCATGCCGCGCCTGACGGTGATTGCGCTTCAGACTGCGACGTTCATCTTCGCGGTATCCCTCGGCGTGATCGCGTGCGTGCCGGAGCGCCAGCCGATGCTGACCATGCTGGACCGCGGAGCTGCCGGCATCATGGCGCGGCGCGCGCTGCCGGTGATCGTCATCGTGTCGCTTGGTCTCGGCGGGCTTCGATTGGCGGCCCAGAATGCCGGGCTGTTCGACACCGCCTTCGGCACGACGCTGCGCAGCGTCGTCGAAATCCTGCTGCTGTCGGCCCTGCTCTGGTGGGCGCTCATGGCCGTGCGGGACCATGAATCGGCCTCGACTGTCACAAGGAACCGACTCTCCGGAGTGCTCGGCAGCATCAGTGACGCACTGGTCACGGTGGACCAGGATTGGCGCTTCACATTCCTCAACGATGACGCAGTCAAGCGCATCGGACTCGCGCGCGACGAAGTACTCGGCCGAAGTGTGTGGGACGTGTTTCCCGACGCCGTGGGCAGGGAGGTGCATGGGCACCTGCAGCGGGCCATGGACGAGCGCGTCAGCGTCGATTACGAGTACTTCAATGAGAAGTGGCACGGCTGGTTCCGCGACAAGGCCTATCCCAATGATGATGGCGGCTTGACGATCTACTCACTGAACGTCTCCGAACAGAAGCGTGCCGGGCACGCCAACGCCCGGCTGGCGGCGATTGTCGAATCGTCGGACGACGCCATCATCAGCAAGACCCTCCAGGGCGCCATCACGAGTTGGAACCGCGGCGCCGAACGGCTGTTCGGCTACACGGCCGACGAAGCGATCGGCCAGCCGATCACCATGCTCATCCCCAAGGACCGTCTGGATGAGGAGCGGCAGATTCTGGATCACATTCGGCGTGGCGAGCCGGTCGATCACTATGAAACATTGCGGCGCCGCAAGGATGGAACGCTCGTGGATGTATCGCTGACGGTTTCGCCCATCATCAATGCCGAGAGCGAGATTGTCGGCGCCTCGAAGATCGCGCGCGATATCACCGAGCGCAGGAGGGTGGACGAGGCGCTGCGCGAAAGCCGGACCCAATTGAAGGCCGATCTGGCCGACGCCCGCCTTCTGCAGCTGGTCAGTACCGAATGGATTCGGGAAGGCGATGCGCAGGCGCTGTACGAGCAGATGCTCGACACCGCCGTCGGAATCATGCGCTCGCAATATGCCAGCGTGCAGATGGTCGAGAATGGCGCCAATGGCAATGGCCATGGCGAGGAACCACACCTGCGCCTGCTCGGGCACCGCGGGTTCAGCTCCGCAGCCGCGTCGTTCTGGCAGAAAGTCCAGCTCGACTCCAGGACCACATGCGGTGCGTCGCTGCGAACCTGCAAGCGCATGATCGTATCTGATGTCGCCGAATGCGAGTTCATGGCGGGCAGCGAGGACCTGTCCATGTTCCAGCAGGCCGGCATTCGCTCGATGCAGTCCACGCCGCTGGTCGCGCGCGATGGCCGGCTGGTTGGAATCATCTCGACGCACTGGGATCACCCGCATCAGCCACCCGAGAAGCAACTGCGCCTGCTCGATGTGCTGGCACGACAGGCGGCTGATCTCATCGAGCGCACACAGGCTCAGCGTGTCCTGCAGGCGGCGCTGACGCAGCGCACCGCGCAGGTCACGCAGGCCGAGCGCGCGATGGCTGTCTCTCAGCGCATGGCGGCAGTCGGAACGCTTGCCTCCGGCCTGGCCCACGACATCAACAACGTCACTCTGCCGCTGGGCATGCGCCTGGATGCCCTGCTCGGCAATGCCGGACTGGATTCGAAGATCAGGGGAGAGTTGGCGGTCATCACCGCGTTGCTCGATCACCTCCGCCAGATGTCGCGCAACCTCTCGCTCTTCTCCCACGATCCGGCACAGGAGGGCCTTGTTGGCGCAACGGAACTGGCGTCGTGGTGGGTCAACGTGCAGGGCCTGATGGATGCCTCGCTGACCGCCGAAGGCGGCGCGTTCAACCGCTATGTGCGCCTGAAATGCGAGATCCCCACCGGTTTGCCTGCGGTGAAGGTGGCTCCACATCGTCTCACGCAGGCAGTGCTGAACCTTGTGCAGAATGCGCGCGATGCGATCGTCATGGCGCGCAGTCAACCGGATGCTGCGGCACGCGATGATTCCGCTTGCATCACCATCGCAGCCCGCGCATGCAACGATGGCGCTGCTGTTCTGCTAGAGGTCAGCGACACCGGCTGCGGAATGGATGAAGAAACCACGCGCCGCAGCATCGAGCCCTTCTTCACAACCAAGGATCGCCCCACCGCTGCAGGCGCGACCGGCAGCGGCATGGGGCTCTCGCTGGTGCACGCGATCATGGAGGGCGTCGGCGGCAGCATGGAGATCGATTCAACCCCCGGCGCTGGCACCACCGTGACGCTGGCACTGCCCATGGCTGAGCACTCACCCGAGATCGTCATGATCGCCGCGAAAGAGAAGACCGCTCGCTTGCGCGAGCGGTGACACACGCCTGATCGCCGCTGCGGAGGCCGCTGACTACGCACGGCGTCGGCCGCGCCTCGCTTCTGCGTGCGCCATTCCCTTCCTTATCAGCGACTTCGCCGCTTTCGGTCCGCGCCGCCCCAGCGGCATGAACGCCTTGCCGCGCAGGCGCGTGTAATTCACGAAGAACTCCTCGATCTCCGTCACAAGCGGATCGCCCAGTCCCGTCAACCGTGCGACGTGCCGGTAGCGATGATCCTTCCGAGCGACAGCGATCAGCCGGTCATTGCGGCCTGTTCGGCCATCCCTCTCACGCTGCCTCGCTTCGATGACGCCGATCAGCCTGCACTCAATCACGCAGCCGGGGAACGTCGGCCCGTCCATCAGCACCAGCACATCCAACGGATCGCCATCCTCGCCGAGCGTCGATGGCACGAACCCGAAGTCGAATGGGAAGACCGAGCCGGTCGGCAGAATGGTGCTGACCCTGAAGACGCCGCGCCGGTCATCAAACTTGAACTTGTTGCAGGAGCCCTGCACCGTTTCAATGACAACATTGACAATCTCGCCTGAACCGCCCTCGAACGCAGGCAACGCGGTGAGTGCATGGTTCGACGACGGGCGACGCTCGACGGAACGGGCCATGCGCAACATAGTCGCCGGGCAGCCGCCATCCGGTCACAGCATTCGAGAGTAATTCGTGTCGGGTCGCTTTCGTCATGTCAACTTCGTTGCACTCGGGCCGCGCGAGTGACCCCTCAACGATGTGATGGCGCATGCAGCAGCGCCCGACCATCACCCCTGCCACGCCTTTGCATCCGCCTGCATGCCTCGCGTTCGAAATGCGGCCAGTTGTCGTAGACCGTCGTGTCCGGCCAGCGGGGATCGGGCTCAGGATGCTGGGAGTACGTCAGGTGCACAACAGCGAACCGGTCCGAGCCATCGAGTAGTTCGAAGAGCACGTCATCGCAATCCTTGGATAGTTCCGCTCGAAGTTCCTGCGCGAGAACGCGCTCAGCCTCTGCATCCTGAATCGGATGCCACGGGGCGAGCCACTTGACTGCTGACGGACCAGGCCACATGGGCGAACACCTCGCACGATCAAATTAAAGGATACGAAGGGCGACTCAAGTCGTCATCATGCTGGCGCCTGTCGCCGCGAATGGCTGGCCGGTCGCGTGTTCAGCCACCAGTAGAGCGCCAGGCCGACCACGAGCGTGCCACACACGGAAAAGACGACAAACCACGGCCAGCGCCAGCGCGGCGGCGCACCGGAGGCGTTGGCGGGAAGCGGAGGATTCCGCGCGAAGTACGCCGCAAGCACGCCGGTCGTCAAGAACACATCGATGATGAACGCGAGCGCCAATCGATCGCTCCAGATCGCCCGAAGCGCCCCTGCCATTCTCCCGTCATGCAGGTTGTCATCGAGCAGCAGCCAGTACATGAACAGGCCGCCGGGCGCCAGCAGACCAAGAATCGCGACAACCGGGAGCAGCAACGACCGCATGATGACAGACCTCCGCGCATGGCGCCGAATCGCGCGCAGTCTACTCGCTGCGTCTCGATAGACTCTTGGCAATGCCCGCTCGCCGCGCCACCAAGCCGAATTCTCTCAAGGCGCTGTTCATCGGCAACAGTTTCACGGCCCGGAACGATCTGCCGGGACTCATCGAGAGACTCGCCGCTGCCAGCGGCGCGCGATTCGTGAGCCAGCTCATCAGCGCCGGCGGCGCTTCGCTGAACCGGCACTGGAATGCCGGCAATGCGGTGCAGGCGATCAAGTCCGGCGAGTTCGACTTCATCGTGCTGCAGGAACAGAGCACGCGCCCCATCAAGAATCCGCGGTTGATGCACGAAAGCATCCGCCTCTATGACCCCGTCATCCGCGAGGCCGGCTCGAAGATGGCGCTCTATCTCACCTGGGCCCGCAAGCATGCACCCGCTCCGAAATCGCAGAATGCGATCAACGATGCGTACACCTCGATCGCGCGCGAACTCGGCGCGACCGTAGTCCCCGTGGGCATCGCCTGGCAGCGCTACCTCGCAGCGCACGCCGGCAAGCCCCGCATCGAACTGCACGCACCCGATGGCAGCCATCCGTCGCTGGCCGGCTCGTATCTCGCCGCGTGCGTCTTCCTCGAGACGCTGTTCGGCCAGCGTCCAAAGGGTGTCGACGATGAACTCGCCGCGAAGGGCCTGAGCGCCGACGATCAGGTCATCCTGCAGCGCGCCGCGACAGATGCGGCTGGATGATTGCGCGCCGCCTCTCGTACACTGCGCCGATGGACCCGCTCAAGATCTACGACTATCTCATCAAGACGCGCGAGCGCGTGTTTGATGCTGTCCGCCCGCTCACAGCCGAGCAGTATCACCGCCGGTTCAACATCGGGCTCAAGACGATCGCTTCGACGCTCGCGCACCTGATGACGTCGGAGTGGTATTACATCGAGCGTCTGGAAGGCCGCACGGTGCCGCCCTACGAGCAGTGGCCCATTCACTATGAGAAGCCGCCCGAGAAGTTCGAGACGATCGAGCTGATCTGGCGCACGCAATGGACGCACATCCGCCCCGTCATCGCGCGCGAACGCGACTGGCGACGCAGCATCACCTGGCTGAGTTTCCCGGACGACACGCGCGGCAACAGGCGCTTCCACATTACCTGCACCGCAGGCGACCTCTTCACGCAACTCGCGCTGCATGAAATGCACCACCGCGCGCAGATCATGGCCATGCTGCGTGAATCAGGGTCAGGCATCCTTGAGGATCTCGACTACAACGCGCTGATGTACGACCGCCGCGAAGCGACAGTGTGAGTCGCGCCCAACGGCTGCGCTCAATGCGCGTACGATCTCTCGGGCCACGCCGCATCCCCCCATACTCCGCGCACAACGCCCGGCCCCAGACACAAACACTCCAGGAGAAACCCATGGCTACTGCCGTCGCATCGAACAAGACCGTGCTCGCATCGGAGACCGCCAGCACCACGGCCGGCCGCGAAGGCCGCTCCACCAGTCCCGATGGCAAGATCAACCTTCAGATCTCGCCGCCGGGCTCCAACGGCCCGGGCACCAGCCCCGAGCAGTTGTTCGCGGCCGGTTATTCGGCGTGCTTCGGCGGCGCGATCGCCGCAGCCGCAGGACTCGCCAAGATCCCGCTGAAGGGCAGCAACATCAAGGTGACCGCAATCGTCAACCTCAACAAGGACGACAGCGGCTACTTCATCGATGCCACGCTGAACGCGGAGTTGCAGGGCGTCGACCAGTCGCAGACCGAAGCCCTCGTGGCCAAGGCCCACACCATCTGCCCGTACTCCAAGGCGACGCGCGGCAACATCGAAGTGAAGTTGCAGGCCAACGGCAAGCCCGTGCCGGTGTGACCGCAGCCGCAACTCGTCGAGGCGGCGTGAGCAGCGAGCGAGGCATCAGCAACTATTGACGAGTTCCCGCCGCGTCACTTCGAGCACGTTTCTTCTTGAAGAACGCCTTTGAGTCGAAGCCGCCAGCATCGCGCCATCCGGCGGCCCTCCGCCCGATGCATTGAGCACCGCGCCCCAGGCAGGATGTGCTGCAACGCTCGTGACTGACGGGGCCATCACACGCGAACCGGCTCACACAAGCACCACCAGCAGTCTCTCACAGGCGACGTAGCGCTCGGTCGCGGGAGCGTGGCGGCGCGAAGCAATCGCGAATCCGTTGCGCTCGAGGGCGCGGAGCGAGGCGGCGTTGTGCGCCGCGACGCGCGCGAACAACGGCCGCGTGGGCACCTCCTCAAGGAACAGGGCGATGGCCCGGGTGGCGTAGCCCTTGCCCCAGTGCTCGCGGGCGATCCAGTAGCCGATGGAGTCGTTGCCCTCCTGCTTAAACGCGCAGATCAAACCGATCACGGC
>DATKJG010000451.1:0-4078 GCA_035543215.1 Phycisphaerales bacterium
CAGAACGCTGGAGCGAGCAGCGTGGCGCGTTCCTCGAATGCGCTAAGCCGTTGCTGCGCTGGTGGGGACAGCCGCAGGAGTTGATGGATGTCGAGGTGCTGGTGACGGAAGCCCGCAAGGCCGTGGATCTGATGATGGCGATGGAGCGGCTTGGGCCAGAAGCGAGTGAGAGTCTGCGCATCATTGTGGAGAACGATCGGATGGCAGACCGCATCGTCGCTGTTCAGCAATGGGCAGACGTCGCCGCGCCGCCCCGGAACTGTCCCGCGCCGATGGAGATCGTGCGATCCAGCCACTATCGAACGCTTGCGTCGCACTTCGACCGCATCGATCCGGCAATCGAACTGCTGAAACTAGGCCAGCCATCGGAGACACTCGTGCCAGCGTGGCAGGCGCTGATCGACGAGGCGCAGGTCGCCGACCAGCGCGTCTGGGCTCTGCGGCAGGCCGTCGCCGAGGCGTACCTCGAATCGTCCCGCGTGATGCGCTGGCAGCAGCAGGTCATGGAGCAACAGCGCCAGGGTGGCGGTCAGCAACTGGATTGGAACCTGTACCGCACCATGCAGGAGTCGAGCAGCAAATCGTGCGCGAAGGCGCAGCGCCTGCGGCGCGAGCACATCGAGGCTCTCGAACGATTCAACGAATCGATGGTGTCCCTCCTGCCGCCTGAACTGCAGCCGCAATACGCGGAAGGCATCAGCCGCGAGGCATACCCCGACGCGTGGAGCGGGTTCGATCGCGCGCAACGATTGGTCGATCGCGCGCTGTCGGCGGCTGATCTGACCGACGCGCAGCGGCAGCAAGTGCAGGATGCCTGGGTCGAGCGTCAGGCCGCGCTGCGCGATCAGGCGCACGCGATGGAGCGTCGCATCGCTGCATTCGCGATGGCTGATGACATGACGCGTGATGCTGCCCATCGCTGCGCCTCGCTGTATGCCGACATCGAGCAGGCAATGTTCGAACGCGATGAATCGGCTCTGGCGATGCTTCCGCTGCTGCGGCCGATTCTCACGCCGGCGCAGATGGAGAGCGTCGAGGCGACGGCTTCGCAGCGATGATGTCGTCAGGGCTTCACGGCGATCCACGCCTTCTGCGCGCAGTGCCGGCTCTGGCCGTGGTCGATGATGTCGTAACGCACTGCGCGCAGGCCCGACGCTTCGTTCACCAGGACGTGGTCGATGTGATACAGCGGGAAGCGGCGATGGAACGTCGCGCCGTAGCCGTGACCGGCTCGATTGAACGCGTGCGACATGCCGGGGAACAGGGCGCTGATGCTCGCGCTGTTGCGCGTGATGTTGAAATCGCCGATGCAGATGTCGGGCGTCGGCGCGTGAATGCCATCGAGCAGGCGACGCGACTCGCGCGCCATCGCCATGCGCGGCAGGCGTGGATTCGACGGCAGGTCCACAAGAAAGAGCGTGACAGGCCGGCCGAGCGCCGTCGACGCCTGCAGGTCGAACTGCGTGATGAACATGCCCGTGGTGGCGACAAGGATGCGCCAATTGATTATGGGCAGGCGCGAAACCAGCGTCATCGTTCCCACGTCGATGACTCGCTGCGAGCCCTCGCGCGTTGCGGCCGACTCGTGCAGCAGCCTGCGCACCTCGCTGGGCGGGCCTGTGAGTGCCAGCACGTCGGCGTTCAGCGCCTCGATGGACGACATGAGGGATGGAATGTCGGCCCGGTTGTCCAGCCCCATGTTCCAGTGCGCGATGACAAGCGCCTGATCCGTCGCAGGCTCTGGCGGCGCGCGGCGAAGCAGGCGGTGCTCGATCAACACGAACTGCGCCAGCAGCGCGAGCGCACAGGCCGACCACGCGATCATCCTTCGTCGCCTGCGGCGCGGCGTTCGCGCTGAGCGGAACGCCAGCAGCCATCCGAACACCGCGACGAGCAACGCCGCCGGCGTGGGAATCCACCACAGAAACTGGCTCCAGTGAAAGCGATCAGTCAGCACGCGGCCGATGAGCCATGCCAGCAGACCCGCCCACAACGTGAGCACGAACAGATTCACGATGGCAAATGCGGCGAAACGAAGCCACATCCAAGCGCCTCTGCGTGCTTCAGGCGCGATATCGCCGCCGCCGACTGACCGCTGATCGCGGGCCGCTGCCCTCACACCGCCGCTCCGATGCGCAATTCGGCGATGGCATCGGTCAATCGGCGATGCACACCGGCCGAAGCGCAGACGATGCCACGATTGCGCTCCAGCGTACGGCCGCGCGCGAAATCCAGCGGCGCGCCGGCGATGTCGGTCACGATCGCCCCGGCCTCCTGCGCGATGAGCATGCCCGCGGCATGATCCCAGATCTTCTCGACGTAGCCCTTCTTCGTCGGCATGCGCAGGTAGGCGTCGGCCTGGCCGCGCGCCACCACGGCGTACTTGCACTGGCTGTCGAGCCGCGCGCTTCGTGCAGCATCCTTGCCGCCAGCGAGTTCGACCACGCGCTCAACGTCATCGTGCTTGGAGTGGGCGGCTTCGACCGATTCGCAGGCGCGGATGCCGGCGATGCCGGCCTCAGCCGCCGCGTGAATTCGCCGGCACGACCCCTCAACCTGCGTGCCGATCTGCTCCCACGCGCCGCCCCCGCGCCGCGCCGTGTAGATACAACCGTGCGCGTCGGCTGACTCGAGAGACGCGTCGTGATCGGCCGGCAGGTTGGGGCAGCCCATGACGCCCAACGCCACCTCGCCGCGCTCGATGTGCGCCAGCGCGATCGCATACTGCTGGCCGCGCAGAAACCCCTTGGTGCCGTCGATCGGGTCGAGCGTCCAGTACGCGTCGGCGGCCGCATCGTGATCGCACAAGTCGATGCCGCGCAGCACATCGCCGGCGGACGCGTCCGGCCGGGCCCTGCGAACGGCCTCGACAACCGCGTCGAGCACGGGCTTCTGATCGGCCGTGCGCAACGCTTGCGTGTGCTCCTCGCCGACGATGAGCGTGCCCGAACCCAGCGATTCATACAGCATCATGGCGACCACGGCCTGCACCGCGAAATCGGCGACGGTGACCGGACTCTTGTCGTCCTTGGTGATGCCCTTGACTCGCTCCAGGTCGCGCTGCACCCGGCGGGCCACATCACAGGCCTGAGAGACCGCGGCCAAGCCCGCGGTCAGTCGACGATCGTCGTTCATCCGCGAAGTCTAGCCGGGCAGGTCGCCGAATGCTGCAAGAGGGACGCGCCTTCGCGACATCCTCGAGTGCATCAGAAGACCGGCGCCAGGACGACTTGACGCTGAGCCACGGTGACTTCCTCAAGACAAGGAGCAGCAAAAATGAAGAAGGTGGATACACGCGCAGCATTCCTCGCCGCGCTCGCCCTGACGGCTTGCACCGCTCAGGCGACGGTGATCGTCGTTCCCACACAGCAGCCGACGATTCAGGCGGGCATCAACGCCGCGAGCATCGGCGATACCGTGCTGGTGCTCAACGGCACCTATACCGGAACTGGCAATCGCGACATCGATTTCCTGGGCAAGAACATCACCCTCCAAAGCCAAGGCGGCCCGCAGTCATGCATCATCGACGTGGCGGCGACGCCGACCAATCAACATTCGGCGTTCTACCTGCACATGGGCGAGACCAACTCCGCGATTATTCAGGGTTTCACCGTCAAGCGCGGCTGGGAGTTCAACGGCCCCGGCATGTTGCTGTTCAACAGCAGCCCGACCGTGCGCAACTGCGTGTTCACCGAGCACAACGCCGATTGCTGGGGCGGTGTGGTGTACTTCGACAGCAACTCCAGCCCGAAGTTCTTCGACTGCCGCTTTACCAACAACTATTCGGCCGACGACGGCGGGGCGGTGTTCGGGTTCAACGGCAGCCCCGAGTTCACCAATTGCCTGTTCGCCAACAACATTGCGCCGTCGCTGGGCGGAGCGATCCTGACCTACGGCTCGGTTTCAAACACGCCCAAACTCATCAACTGCACCATCACCGGCAACTCCGGAAGTCTCGGCGCGGCGATCTACAGCAACAATCTCATCGTCGAGAACTCGATCATCTGGGGGAACACAGGCGGGGCTCAACAGATCTACACGTTCACCGGCAACAGCATGGCGGTGCGCTACAGCAACA
>DATKJG010000452.1:0-3564 GCA_035543215.1 Phycisphaerales bacterium
GCCGCCCATCACGTCCACGCCGATACGCATGGGATTACTCTGCTCCGCCGGTCTTGACGGTCAGCCCGGGGCGAACGTATCCGCACTCCGGACAGGAACGATGCGGCATCTTGGGGTTCTGGCAGTTGGGGCAGCGCGCGATGTTCTGCGGCTTGAGGGCGTGATGCGAGCGACGCTTGCCCTTGCGCGTCGGGCTGGTTCGATGGGTTGGGTTCATGGCTGAAGGACCGGAAACGACGAGAACGCTGATGGAATGCGGCAACCCCTGCGAAACACCACGGCTTTTTCCCAGAGGCTGCCCCGCCTCCGGGCGTTGTGGGTGACCGCCTCAAGGCGAAGGGCAGGAGTGTACGAGGCCCCCCAGCGAGTGTCAACGATTGGGGTTTGTTTGGATGCGAATCCGCTATGCACTCGACAGCGTCACCGCACGATCGTTCACCAAACCCAGAGCATCGGCACAGCGGCACTTAGCGCCCGCTGGCCGGTCGGGTCGTACATCCACAGCCAGTCATCGAAGAGGAATTCCAGCCGGGCTGCGAACAGCGTGATGCGGCCCATGACCGTGTAGCCGAACATCGCGCCGAAGGTGATCATCAATATCCAGATGCCGACGCGCGCGGTCTTGCCCACGAAGCCCTTGTGCTCGAACGAGAAGAAGAAGTACGACACGCAGCACAACGTGCCCAGCACCATGATGAGGTTACGCAGCGTGCCCAGGGTATCGAAGCCCGTCGCTCCGCTGGAGCCGCTGCCGACGCCGCCGCTGCCCGGATGCATGTCCACCAGCGGCACGATGGCGTTGTTGATCTGGTTCAAGAAATCGGCCTGGATGAACTGCACCAGCCGCAATCCCGCGAAGATGCCGATGAACAGTGCCAGCGGCCAGCGCGCGATCCACTGCCCGGCCGGCGCCAGGCGCCACAGCAGCATCACGCCCAGGATCAGCGGCGCGAAGTACACCCACCAGTACGCATTGCTGTGCGTGGGCGAGAGGCCGGGCATCAGCGTGGCGTTGATGAAGCCGGGGAACAGGTTCCCCAGCAGGTTGGGCACGATGACATTGTGGAAGCCGACCACCATCCAGTACGCCGCCGACACGCCGATGAACACCGACTCGGCGAACTTGTACAACGGGTTGTCGCGATAGAGGAACGAGAAGATGAACAGCGTCAGCAGCGCCGCGACCCACACGCCGATTGTGCGCGGCAGGCTCAGGTGCACCGTAGTCTGGCCGGAGTCGGCGCGAACGGCGTCGCGGTACTCGGTAGGCGTCGCCGATGCCCTGGTGATCCACGTCTGGCCGCCGGCCTGCACCTGCACATCGCGCACGTACTCGTGCGTCATGCGGCCGCTGGCGGCGCGCATCACGAGGTAGCCGCCGGCGACGATGAGAATCACCAGCCAGATGATGGTTTCCTTCTTCATCGCGCCTGCTCCTTCCGGCGGCCGATGAAGTACACCACGTTGCCCGCGATGATGAGCGCGATCATCAGCAGGTGCGCGACGAGTTGCGGGCCCATGCGGCGCAGGCCCTCCTCGTAGCGCGGGTTGCCCTTGAGTCCATACTGATCGCCGAGCAGCGATTCATATTCCGCCGCGCCCTTGATGGCAGCGACCAGCCCCGGCAGTTGCCTTGGGATGTACGGCAGCAGCGGCGGAGCCTGCACGCCCGTGCAGCCGGCAATGACGTTGAACTTGTCGGGGTACGCGCTCTTGGCGTACATCACCCATTCCTTGGCCCCCGCGTAGCCGGCGCTGACGCTGACGATCAGGTCCATGTCCTGCAGGCTGCGAACACCGCGCATCATGGGGATGGAGTCGATGTTGTTGCCGTGCGAGTCGGTGGTGTAGAGCTGCCGGATGTCGGTGACGATGACCTTGATCACGCCCTCGTAGCCCGACTTGTAGCCGAGGTTGACGTAGTCCTCGCCGTACTTGAGGTCGGGAAACTCGGTGCGAATGACCTGGCGGATCTTCTCCTCCACCATCTGCGGGCCGACGGGCCAGAGGGCCATGAAATACAGTTTCGCGCCGCGCTTGGCGGCGTGATAGACGAACGACGTTGCCATGGGCGAAAGTTCGCCCTCGCTCGAAGGGTCGTAGTCGAACGACAGCAGCACTTTGTCGCCGGGTTGCAGACGCTCGATCTCGGCGAAGGTGTTGCGCGTTAGCGGGCTGATCTTCTCCGGGAACGTCCACTGCAGCAGCAGCGGGATGAGCACCGCCAGCAGCATCATCAGGAAGATCCAGCGTCGATCGAGATTCTTGAGGAGTTCGTACATGATCGTGTGGCGACGATGGACTTATTCGCGCGCTCCCAGGTACGAGCGATCGACGCCGAGGATGATCTTGAGGCTGGTGGAGGCGATGCCCAGTGCCACGCCGATCATGATGGCGCGCGTGCCGATGGTGGTGAAGACGTCGCGGATGGTGTCGGAGAAGGTTTCCAGCCGCAGCGGCGAATCGTCGGGCAGCGGGCTGGTCAGCCACACTCCGGCATACGTGCGTCCAAGCAGGATGATGAACGCCGTGCCCAGCAGCAGCGTGGCTTCGAGGTTCTTGGCGCGGAAGGCGCGGAACGCCGCCGACGCCACGTAGAACGCGAGCATGGCGAACATCGTCGCCACCAGCGGGCGGAAGCCGTACTCGTAGGCCCACCAGAACGGCGTGCCTTCGGCCTGGTAGTCGCCGGACCACGCCTTGTCGGGATACTGCTCGTTGGGCGGCACGCCGACCTTGGCGATGCCCACGTACAGCGTGGCAAGGAACGCGACGACCGTCACGCCCGCGTAGCCCCATCCGGGCTTGCGATCGGAGATCTTCTTGAGTTGCGTCTTGAGCAGGTTGCCGCCGCCGAGGATGAACGCGATGCCCGCAAGGATGTCGAACCACACCGCGACGGTCTCGCCCCATTCCTGCGCGAAGGGAATGAAGAACGAGAGGATCAGGATGATGCCGCCGACGCTCGTGATCAGCAGCGGGATGGTTCGTTTCATCGAATGCGGCTCATGACAGGACGGTGTGCATGATGAACTCGTAGGCGCGGCTGAAGATCGAACCCGGGTTGGTGAGTTCGGCCCCGGTGGCGACGATGGTGCCGACGATCATGAACGCGATGACGATGACCTTGCCGACATCCTGGCCCTTGAGGCTGCCGAGTTGATCGGGCTCACCCGAGAGATAGGCGGAGGCGGCGTAGAACTCCTCGCCGATGAGCGTGTAGTCGCAGGCGGCGACGAAGAACGGCAGTTGGGCGGTTTCGGCGGTGCCGGCGATCTGGATCGCGCCGATGGCGTTGCCGGTCTCCGCGAGGATCAGGCTTTCGGCATAGAACGCGCCGAGGTAGAAGCACGCAGCCGGCTTGGCCCGCACCATGTGGCCCGTGAGATACGCGACGTAGCCGAACTGCTCGTCGGTCACGTAGTAGATGAGTTCTTCGTTGTAGGAATCGGGCCGGCCGGCGGCGAGGAACGCGGCATGCACGGTTTCGCGGGCCGCAGCCATGACCAGCGAGCGCGCGGTGGGCACCTCCAGCGTCGCGTCGTACTCCGCCGCGACCTTGGC
>DATKJG010000453.1:0-7816 GCA_035543215.1 Phycisphaerales bacterium
GTTGACGATGTAGTCGATGTGGTTGAACCAGCCGGCGGGATGGCTGTCGGGGTTGGTGTTGGAATCGCCGTAGAAGTTCCGGGATTCGATGCTGGCATCGCCGGTGAGCAGGACGGGCCCTTGGATGACGTTAAAGCCGCGCGCGGCGCGGTCGTCCAGGTAGTGATCGATGTCTTCGCGCGAGAGTTTGAAGAGGCGCCAGGCGGTATCGCCGGTCCAGAAGAACGGCGTGCCATCAGCCTTGATCAGATGGCGGCCGTTGCCCGAGACGCGCAGCGGTTGCACGGCGGAGGTGACGGTGGCGAACGCCAGGGCCAGGGCGCAGGCTGCGATGAAGGTGAGGAATCCAAGCCGGCTGCGTTCATGGCGCATGTTGACGATCTCCTTCCGCTTCCGAGGTTCGGACCGCTTCACATCGCACATGCCCCCGAAAGCGAGCGGGCCGGGCGACACGTGGTCCGAATCGCCGGCAGGAGGCGGTGGCGTGCCGCTGGCCTGCCTGTGCGTGCCTCGGGATTGCCGAGGCGAATCGTTGCTGGCGGGCGGCGGTGGCTGTTGGCCGCTGCGCGAGCCTGATCGTGGACTCGTCCGTGAGAGAGAACCGAGGCCCTCGATCCGTGAGGGGAGATGTCATTAGGTCTATCAGTTCGCAGCGGTCAACAGGCGATCGCCGCAGAAGCGTGAAATCCGGGATTTGAGGTCGCGGAATCAGAACTTGAGCCCATTTCGATGTCATCGACGGACAATGCGCCGCGGATCAGCGAAAGGGCTAAGGCCTCGCGCGAGAATGTGCGCTATGCGCGGGCATGTGAAGTTATGCACGAAGCGTTGACGGCGAGGCGCGTGCGTGTACGCGCGGCGCGCCTGGCGGGGAGCCATGTGAAGGTGTACCGGTCGTGCGGACGCAACTCGTCAGACCCCGGTGTGGTTCGAATCAATACGCGCGCACGTCGCACGCGCCGCGCCAGTTGAGGAACGAGCGGTTGAGCACGCGGTATCCGCCGGGCGTCGGATAGCGCCCGGTGAAGTACCAGTCGCCCGAGTGATCGGGCATGGCGCTGCGCAGGCCTTCCACACTCTGGTAAATGACCTCGATCGGCCCTTGCCAGGGGATGTTGCGCGGCCGAACAAGTTGCGCCACCTTCGCCGAGATTTCATCCAGTGTGAAGCGGCTGTAGATCTTCGCGACGTGATCGACCATTTGCTCCGCGGGCTTGCCTTCCTGTTCGATGCACAGCCGCTCCACCTCGTGCAGCAGGTTCATCTCGTTGCGATCTTGCAACAGTGCCACGGCCGCCTCGAAGGCGATGAAGCGCCCCAACTGGCTCATGTCGATGCCATAGCAATCCGGATACATGATGGGCGGCGCGCTGGAGCAGACGATGATGCGGGCCGGATTCAAGCGCGAAAGGATCGTGATGATGGACTCGCGTAAGGTGGTCCCGCGCACGATGGAATCGTCGAGCACCACCAGGGCATCATCGGGCTTCACCACGCCGCGCGTGATGTCGTAGATGTGCATCACCAAGTCGCGCCGGGCGGCGTCGTGGGTGATGAACGTGCGCAGGCGCTGATCCTTGTGCGCGATCTTCTCGGCCCGCAGGCGGCCGTTCATCATGCGTTCGAGGTCGTGGCGCTTCACGCCGCCGTTCTGGATGCGCTTCCACAGTTCCTCGGCATGCTGCTCGCGCGTGAGTTCATCCAATCGCTCCACCAGGCCCATGTACGCGGCTTCGGCGGTGTTGGGGATGTAACTGAAGACAGCCTTCTCGGTCGAGCCGCCCAGCGTCTGCAGCACGCGCGGCGCGAGGTTGCGGCCCAGGCGCTTGCGCTCCTGGTAAATGTCCGGATCGTTGCCGCGGCTGAAATAGATGCGCTCAAAGGTGCACTGCCGCAGCGGCAGGGAATCGGTGAACTGCACCTGCTCAGGATCGCCATGCCGCTTCATCACCAGCGCGTGCCCCGGCTTGATGGGCTGGATGGAGCCGGGTTCGAGGTTGAAGACGTTGGCCAGCGCGGCGCGCTCGGAGGCGACGGCGACGACTTCATCATCGGCGTGGAAGAACGCCGGGCGGATGCCGGCCGGATCGCGGCAGGCGAAAGCGTCGCCGTTGCCCAGCAGGGCCGCGAAGACGTACCCGCCGTCCCAGCCCCGCGAGGCCTTGTGCAGAATGCGGCCGATGTCGAGGTCGCGCGAGATGGCCTCGGCCAGTTCGCGCCCGTCCAGCCGCCACAGGCTTTCGGGCCCCATCGTCGCGTGCAGGTGATCGTGCTCGCGATCGAGGAACCAGCCGATGCGCTCGAGGATGACGTTGGTGTCCGACTCGCCGACGGGATTCAGGCCGTACTCGATGAGCTGCTCGAAGAGTTCCTTCGAGTTGGTCATGTTGAAGTTGCCGGCGATAGCGAGATTGCGGCTGGCCGTGTTGTTGGTGCGGACGAAGGGATGGCAATTGCACCCGGTGTTGCCCGCGTACGTGCCGTAGCGCAGGTGGCCCAGGTAGAGCTCGCCGACATAGCGGTGGCGGCGCTTCACCGCCAGATCGCCGTTGTCGTCGATCGCAACAATCCCGCCGTCGCTTTTGCGCTTGAGTCCGCTGGCGTCGCGCGCCTTCGCAGGCTGCTTGATGTCGCGCATGACGCGGTCGAAGATGTGTTCGAGCGCGTTGTGTTCGTCCGAACGAATCCGCCGCAGATAGGTCTCTCCCGGCGGCATGTCGAACTTGACCATCGCCAGGCCGGCCCCGTCCTGCCCGCGGTTGTGCTGCTTCTCCATGAGCAGGTACAGGCGCCGCAAGCCCCAGGCGGCGTCGCCGTAGCGTTCATGAAAGTACGACAGCGGCTTGCGCAACCGGACCAGGGCCAGGCCGCATTCGTGACGGAGAAAGTCGCTCATCGAGGGACCGGAAGGGTATGCGGCGATCGCGTTCGCAGCAATTGCACTGCTCGCGAATCGCGCGCGATTCGACGCAGGCTGTCAATTACCACGGCCCGCTCAGGCCGGCGCACGTGTTGGCACTGGCGCGCCGCATTCAGTGCAGACATCGCTGCTGGCTATGGGATATCCGCAGTGCACGCATTGGCCGCGCCGCAACCGGATGTGCGCCCGCACCGCTCGCGGCAGTCGAAGCAGGATCCAGAACGCCAACGCGTAGATCAGCGTGCTTGCCAGGAACTCCGGCCAGACGGGCGACAGAGGCAACGCGCGAGTGAGCCCGTAGCCTTCGGAGATTCCATCAATGTACTGCCGGAGCCAGAAGGGGAGCGGTATCGCGGGCGCTCGATCAATGCGTTCGGCTCTGGCGTGTTGCCGCACAATCATTGTGCGCGACTGCATCGCAAGCACAGGCCAGCCGCTGCGCACGCTTGTGAGGCTGTACTGCGCCATCTGGCGCATCGCACCGTGAGGCCCACGGTCATCACCAATGGCCGTATTGCCGACATCAATCCGCAGGCCCCTGCCGATCCTTGCGTAAAGGAATGTGGGTTGCGGCCAATCCGCCGGCACATGGACCGGCCATTCCAGCAACTCGTCATGTGCCCAGCGCATTCCGCCGCTCTCGGTCCTCTCGGGGGTTGCGGAACCCAGCATGCACAAGACCCAGGCAACGACGACGGTCGTGAGCGCCCCCAGCAGCAGGAAGAGCGCAATTGTGCGAACCTGTCGCTGCCGTCTCTGGCGAAGCGCCGTCATGTGCGAATTGTAGAGGTGTGGCGAGGTGACCGTGAGCCATCACCTTCACGCGCGCGTCTGGCACATCCGTGGTCGCCACTCGTACTCAATTCGACCGCGGAAGCGCGTACACGCCCAGCATGCACAGCCCCGCCACCAGCCACATCACGATCAGCGATGAAACAAAGATGGGAAACACGCACATGACCACGCCAGCGCCCAGACACTTGGGTTCCTCGGCCTTGCGGCCGTAGATGAACAGGGCTGTACCGATCAGTCCGATCAATGCCGCCGACACGAACGCCCAGGGGTTGCCGAAATCCATGCGACACCGCCTTTCACAACCAGCCATCGGCAGCAATCCGTCGGCATTTGGGTCGTTTCATATCAGCCGACGTGCGGAGGCGAATGCGCGTTCCACGGCCGACGGCACTCCCTATAATCTCCGCCCCGATACCGTCATTACGCAGGAGAATCGCTGATCATGCAGACCGCTTCCTTCGTCGCGCCCCGTCGCCTTCGCTCGCTCGCGATGGCCTTTGCTGCCTTGCTTTGCGCCGGACTCGGCGCGATCGCCCAGGAGCAGAAGCCCGCCCAGCCTCCGGGCTCGGCGCCCGCGGCCAACACCGAGGACCAGGCCTACGCACTGATCTCCACCAGCAAAGGCGACATCGCGCTGGAGTTGTATCGCAAGTACGCGCCCATCAGCGTCGAGAACTTCCTGAAGTATGTGGATGCCGGCTACTACGAGCACACCGTCTTCCATCGCGTGATGCCCACGTTCATGATCCAGGGCGGCGGCTACACGGCCGACATCACCCCCAAGCCCGGCACGCTGCCGGCGATCAAGAACGAATGGCAGAATGGGCTGTCGAACCGTCGCGGCACGGTCGCGATGGCGCGCCTCGGCGGGCAGGCCGACTCGGCCACCTCGCAGTTCTTCATCAACGTCGTGGACAACGCCTTCCTCGATGAGCCGCGCGACGGCGCGGGGTACGCGGTCTTCGGCCAGGTGATCGCGGGCATGAAGGTCGTCGACGCCATCCGCGTCGTTCCCACTGGCTCCAAGAGCGGTATGGGCGATGTGCCCAACGAAACCGTCGAGATCAAGACCGTTAAGCGTCTCACGCATGACGAGGCGCTGGCGCTGGCCAAGGCGGAGAAGGCGGCAGCCGGCAAGCAGCCTTCGCAGGAGACGGCGCCACCGACAGATCCGGTAAAGTGATCGCGCGTCGGCATCGCTGATCAGATGGCGCGCTGGCAGCCGGCAGCCCCGCTCAAGTCACTGCTTGACGAAGGTCATGCCGAAGGGCCCACCCTCCAGCCGGTCGCCGTTGCGCGTCAGCACCATGGGCTCGCCGGTGACGGTGAGGATCACCTTGTCGCCGTCGAGCGAGTACTCGGCCTGCATGGTGGGCGCGGGGTAGATGGTGATGTAGGCGTTACTGCCGCTGAACTCGATTCGCCCGCCGCCCTGGGCCTCATAGGTCCCCGACATCCGGTTGCAGCCACGCAGGCTCAGGGCCGCCACGAGCAGTGCGACGAGGAAGGCGCCTCTGGTCAGCAGACTCCGGTTGATCGTCTGGCGCGCTGCCATGGAAGGGCCCCTGAAGGCACCTGGAATCCGGTTCGTGGCCGCCGTTAGACTGGGCATCGAAAGAGGATGCGGAAACGGCGTCGAAGTCCGCAGCCTCGCGCTCGTTCCCCGACTTGGAATCCGGTCATGCCTGAGCCTGCCCTCCCGGACGGCCCAAATCGCGACGTCGCGCCTGGAAGCGCCCGCGCCAATGTGACGGAGCACTTCTATGCGGAACTGCGCCGCATCGCCGAGCGCATCTTCGCATCGGAACGGGGCAACCACACCCTGCAGCCGACGGCCGTGGTGAACGAGGCATGCCTTCGCCTGATGGCCGGCGGGCTGCCGGCGATTCCAAGGGCCGAACAACTGGCCATCGCCGGCCGCGTTCTGAAGCAGGTGCTGGTGGATCATGCGCGCTCGCGCAGCGCCCAGAAGCGCGGCGGTGGCGGGAGCGGCGGCAACGGTCAGTCGCTGAGATTGGACCTCGAGCACGATGTCCTCGCCGAGAGCGCCACGCAGATTGATTTCGACGCCGTTCATCGCGCCATCGATCGCCTGCGGCAACTGAACGATCGCCAGGCCGAGGTCGTCACGCTTCGCATGTTCGGCGGCCTGTCGATGGAGCAGGTGGCGACGGTGCTGGGAGTCTCCAAGCGCAGCGCCGAGGGCGACTGGACCGTGGCCCGGGCGTGGCTGCGGCGCGAATTGGCTGACGCCATGGGGGCGGGCACGCCATGAGCGACCGCGATCTGCACCAGCGCGCCTCGGCCCTGTTCCTGGAGGTTCGGGACCTGCCGCGTGCCGAGCGCGAGCGCCGATTGCTCGCGCTCGAAGTCGAGGATCATCGCCTGCACCGCGAGGTGGATTCGCTGCTCAGGCATGATCACACCATGAACGCGCGAGAGGATGGGATCGCCAGCGGGCCGGATGCCCCCACGCTCGACCGATCGTCGCGGCCACACCAATCGTCAATCGCCAATCGTCAATCGTCAATTCAAGACCTGCCCGAGCGCATCGGCCCGTACCGCGTGATCCAGCGCATCGGCCGGGGCGGCAGCGGGTACGTGCTGCTGGCCGATCAGGATGAGCCTGTGCGACGGCGCGTGGCGATCAAGATCGTCCCACACGCGGCCCTCGATCCCGATTTCGCTGCTCGCTTCGACGTCGAACGCCGCGCCCTGGAGCGCACCGATCATCCCAACATCGCGCGCATCCTCGACGCCGGGCGCACGGCCGACGGCCTGCCGTATCTCGTGATGGATTTCATCGAGGGCGCGCCCATCACCGAGTACTGCCGATCGCATGGGATGGCCCTGAGGCAGCGCATCGAACTCATGCTCGATGTCGCCGACGCCGTGCAGCATGCCCACCAGCGCGGCGTCATCCATCGCGATCTCAAGCCGGCGAACATTCTGGTCAGTGAACACGCCCAGGCAGACGGGCTGAAGCCCGTCTGCCGGCCGAGAGTTCTGGATTTCGGGATCGCCAAGCCGATCCCCGAGATGTGGGGCGCGTCGGATTCGCCACCCACTGGCGGGGTGCCGCTGGGCACGCCGGCTTACATGGCGCCGGAGCAGACCGGAGGAGGCGGTGGCGCACACGCCATCGACACTCGAACCGACGTCTATGCGCTGGGCGCGGTGCTCTACGAACTGGCGTGCGGACGACCGCCCAACGACATCAGCGATGGCGATCCGCTGGAATCGCTGCGCCGCATTCGCGACACGGTTCCGCCTGCCGCCAGCCACGTGCGGCAACGATCGAGTGTATTCGCCGGCGATGATGCGGCGCGTTCGCTGCTCGCTGATCTCGATTGCCTGCTCGCCAAGGCGCTGGAGAAGGATCCGGCGCGGCGCTACGCCACGGTCGCGTCGTTCGCCGAGGATCTGCGGCGACTGCTGGCGGGTGAGGCCATCGAGGCGCGGCCGCCGACGTTGCGTTATCGCGCCGCGCGCTTCGCCCAGCGCAATCGCGTGCTGGTCGCGTCGCTGGCACTCGTGCTGCTGGCGACGGTGCTGGGCGTGACTGGCCTGGTCATCGGCCTGATCGAAGCCCGCACGCAGCGCCTTGAGGCGTTGAATCAGACAGACGCCCAGCGCGAGATCAACCGGTTTCTCACGGATGATCTTCTGGCAGCCGCCTCGCCGGAGGAGGCGGGCGCGCAGGCCGGCATCACCGCCCTGGACCTGCTCAATCGAGCCGGCGCGCGCGTGGACGAGCGTTTTCCCACGCGGCCGACGATCGCGGCGAGCATTCACCACACGCTCGGCGTTGCGTACGGCGCATTGGGCGAATTCGACTCGGCGTCAACGCACCTCAAGCGCGCCTTGGCGTTGCGCACGGCTGCCATCGGGCCGAATGCACCCGACACGGTGCGCACCGAAATCGCGACGGCAAGCCTGCTGGCGCGGCGGCAGCAGTTGAAGGAAGCCGAGTCGGCGCTGGTTACTGCCATCTCCCGGGCGCGGCTGATTCTTGGATCAGGCGATCCGGCGCTGTACGCCGCGCTCAACGATCTGGGCATCGTGTATTCCGGACAGGATCGCGGCGAGGAAGCGGTGGCC
>DATKJG010000454.1:0-6785 GCA_035543215.1 Phycisphaerales bacterium
GACGGGAATTGCAGAGACCACCATGGCCGTCGTCGCCAGCCACGTACCCGTGCTCAACCGCTTGCGGCCGACCACCTCGCACACGATCACCACCAGCATGGTGAGGCTGAACTTGAAGAGGATCGCGCCGGTCAGTCCCCACATGTCGATGATCTGATCGGCGACCGGATTGACCTCGCGGCCGCCGCGGCGGAGGATCGCCCACGTGAGCATGATGTCCAGTGCCGAGAAGAACACGAACCACACGTACTGGTTCTGATAGCGCATCTCCGGCAGGCTGAGCCAGCCGACGGTCTGCGGCAGACTCTCGCTGGTCCCAAGGCTGCCGGACTTGGCGCTTGTCGGACTCACGCCTGGATTGTAAGGCATGCTGCCATCCCGTTCGGTGAAATCGCGATGCGTGTTCCGCCTGAAACATGCCGGCGGTGCATCCCGTACCTTGGATCACAGTTCGCTTCAGCGCTTCCCACCCCTGCCATGACAACGATCGAAGCAGGGAGGCTGTTGCCGCCAAATCAGATCAGGAATTGAAGATGACCACCGCCACGACCACCGCCTCGACATCCGCGCAGGTCATTCGCTGGAGCGACCTGCCGCAGGATCACCCCATGCCGAAGATCGATCGCCGGCGCATCGTCGGCAGCCACCTGATGATCTCGGAGGTGGTGCTTCACAAGGGCTTCTCCGTGCCGACGCACCATCACGCCAACGAACAGTTCGCGTGGGTGACACGAGGGCGCGTGCGATTCGGGATCGGAGCCGACCCTTCGCCGCAGCGCCGCGAGGTCACGCTGAGCGCGGGCGAAGTGCTGCACCTGCCGCCCAACGTGCCGCACTCGGCCGAGGCGCTGGAGGATTCGCTGGTGATCGACATGTTCAGCCCGCCGAGCGAGAAGACGGGCGTCGATCGCGATTGACGCAACTCCCGATCAATTCGAAGGCAGCACGCCGACACGGAAGCGCGTGAGGTGATCGCCGCTGCGGTAGACACGCTGCGTTGCCTTGATGAAATCCTCGGGCTTGGCGTCGGTGTAGATGTTGTCGACGTACTTCTGCGGATTGCGATCGACCAGGGGGAACCACGTGCTCTGTACCTGGAACATGATGCGGTGGCCCTTCTTGAACGTGTGCAGCACATCCTGCAGCGGCAGATCGACGTAGGTCGGCTCGTTCGGGGTGAACGGCTCGGGCCTTTCGTATGAGTTGCGGAAGCGGCCACGGATCACTTCGCTGCGAACCATCATCTGGTAGCCGCTCATATGTCGGCCTTCTGGCGTGTACTCCTGGTCAGGCGCATTCGGCGGGAAGACGTCGATGAGTTTCACGACCCAGTCGGAGTCGGTGCCTGAGGTCGAAACCCAGAGGTCGGACAGCACTGGCCCGGCGATCGTGACATCCTCTTCCAGCACGGGCGTCTTGTAGGAAATTACATCCGGCCGGCGATCGGCGAATCGCTGGTCATCGGTCATGTACTCGCGCGTCATGCCGATAGAGACGGCCTCGGTGAACGGCACCGGCTCGTTGGGATCGCTGATGAACTCATCGAACTTCGATTCGACCAGATCCGGAGGCTCCCACGCCATGGCGCCGTTTTCGTGCGCGTACAGCGTGCGCTGCTGCAGATTGGCCGGCGGCCAGACGTCGAACGTGCGCCACTGGTTTGCGCCTGTCTCGAAGACGTAGGCTTCGGGAAGTTTGGGATCGGGCGCATCCTTCAGGAAGTGGGCGAAGAACGGCCGCTCGATCTCTGCGCGGTACATCAGGCTGGTCTTGTCGTCGAACGCGACGCTGCCGAGATGGTCGCCGTCGCCGCGGTTCCAGCCCCCGTGGGCCCACGGGCCCATGACGAGCATGTTGAAGATACCGGGATTCTGCTGCTCGACGGCCCGATAGATGTTGAGCGCGCCGTAGAGGTCTTCGGCGTCGAACCAGCCGCCGACAGTCATGACCGCCGGCGCGCAGTTCTTGAGATGCGGCAGCAGGTTGCGGGCCTGCCAGAACTCGTCGTAGTTGGGATGCGCGATCGCATCATTCCAGAACGCGCAGCGATCCTTGTAATGCAGCGCGTTGACGTTGCTCAACGGGCCCAGGTCGAGGAAGAACTGGTACCCGTCCTGCGTGCCGTGATCGAGCAGCCGTTCCCCGCCACGATTCGTCGTCGGCTCCGGCCGGGCGCGGCCGAAGCCGGCCATGAAGTTCACCGTGTGGGGCAGGAACAGCGCGCCATGGTGATGGAAATCGTCGTACCACCAATCGGCGATCGGCGCCTGCGGCGAGGACGCCTTGAGTGCCGGATGGGCGTCAATCATGCTCGCCGCGACATAGAACCCCGGGTACGAGATTCCGTATTGGCCGACACGGCCGTTGTTGGTGGGGATGTTCTTGATGAGCCAGTCGATGGCGTCGTACGCATCGCTGCTCTCGTCAATATCGGCCTTCGACTGCTTGTGATCGACGTGCGGCGTCATGTCATGAAAACTGCCCTCGGACATGTAGCAGCCGCGCACATCCTGGTAGACGAAGATGTAGCCGTCGCGCGCATAGGCGTCGGAAGGCCCGAGCGATGTGCGGTACTCCTCGCCGTACGGCCCGATCGAATACGGCGTCCGCATCATGAGCATCGGATAGGTGTTCTGCGGCGACGCATCCTTCGGCATGTAGACGATCGTGAAGAGTTTCACGCCATCGCGCATTGGGATCTGGTGCTCGGACTTGACGTAGTTGTCGCGGACGTAGGCGGCGAGCGCGGAATCGGCGGGCGCGCCGCGGCCGCCCCGCGCGGGCTGCGTTTGCGGCGCCGCGGCTGCTGGCGACGTTGTCGCCGCTTGCGCGGGAGCGGCCCGCGTTTCGACGTGGTATTCGGAATGAAAGAAGCAGCCGCTGGCACTTGCGAGCGCGACCATGCCAAGGACGCAATGGGCCAGAGAGCGTGCTGGAACCGATGAATCAGGGCGCATGACGTTCAAGTCTCCTTGTGAGTCGCTGAACGACAATCAGCGTACAGGAAGAACTCGCGCTCGTGAGCGCCAGTCGCTGTGCCACCACCTCATTCTGTCTGACGGCGACCGTGCCACCACGGCAGCATCAGGACGGTGAACCCGATGATCGTCAGGGCGAGCATGATCCCGACGCGCCATGGCCAGGGGCCAAGGAATCCCAGCAGGGTGTCATTCCCCGGCCTGTTGCCGAGGAATCCGTAGTTCAGATCGAAGGCCGCGTCGATCGGAAAGATAATCGCCAGGTACCCCAGGCACAGCGCGATGGCGATGCGCCAGTCGCGCCACGTCGGCCTCCATCGCCGCACGATCAGGTCGTAGAGCGCGAAGATCAGGATGACGAAGTGCGCGCTCCAGAACGCCCAGAACATCGGATCGATCGGTCCATCACGCAGCGTGGGTGTGATGAAGGCCTGTGTGCACAGTCCGATGCCCGCGAAGTACAGCCACGCTCGGAGCCACGGCGGCGGCGACTCAACCAGCAGTACGATCGGACCTGCAAGCGCGCAGAGATCGCACACGTGCAGGGGCAGCGATGTATCCCACGAGAAAGCCGCCGGCACAAAGCCATAGCCGTTGGCGAGGAACCAGATCGCCAGTCCGGCGACGCCCAGGGCCCGCTCGAACGACCGACCGCGCGGCGTGCCGTGCCGGCTCAATCCGATCCTGAGAATCGCGACGGTGCACACGGCGCACGCAGCAAGCACCAGCGCGTGCACAAGCGTGAACGGGCGAAAATCGCGCAGGGCATCGAATGCCTGCGGCGAAGGCTGACTCGTGAATGCGATGAGGCAGGTCACGATGCTCGATGCTACGCGATTCGCGACGGTCATTAGCCGAACTCAGATGACTGCCTGGCCGCGTCGATCGCTGCGATGATCACCGCGCCCGCAACCGGGACGACGGTGCAGGCGAAGCGAATCGCCATGGATTTCCATCCCGATGCGCGCTTCGAGATGAGTTCGCCGCCGCGCAGAATGAGCGGCGTGACAGCGAGAATGGCCAGGGCCGGCGGGGCACCGATGGCATACATCCACGCGATTGCCGTCATCGACGGCAGCAGCGCGCTGAGGATGTAGGTTGCGCCGCCGGCAAGCGAGAGCGGCGTCAAAAGCAACGCGATCATGCACGTCGCGCCCAGCGCCGCCGAGGTCGATGCCGCCAACAGCGAGATGTTTGCGTTCTTGCCTTGCAGGATGACGATCGAGACGCCCGCGAAGAGCATTGAGAGCAGCAGTGGGGTGAGGAAGCCGCGATGCCGGCGGGCCGATCCTTCAAGGCAGGCCCACGTCAAGAGCATCGCTGCTGCCACGCCGATGCGCCACAGCAGCGGCTGCCCGATCGATGCGATGGGATGAAATGCCCATGCGGTCAACCCGGCAGACAGGATGGCGACGGCCCAGCGCACGCCGGCCGGTCGCTCGATCAGGCCCGCCACCACGCCGCAGCCGCCGGCGAGCACGGCGATCGGCAACAGCCACTGCCACTTCTCGGGCGGCGGCCATGTCGGCAGGCCGTTGATGATCCGGCAGAACGCGGCGGCAAACGCCAATCCCAAGGCCAGGGCGCTGGCCCAGCCCTTGACGGGCTGCTCCCGCGGGACGCCGCTGCGTTGCTTCCATCGCGGCCACCATGCCGCGAGCATGATGCAGGCGGCGACGGCCATCGCGGGCCAGAGCACGGGAATCGCCATGCGCAGTTGCTCGTTCATCGCAGGACATTGTTGTACCGCACGCGGCGCAATTGGGCCATGCGCGAAGCGAGGCGCGAAGTGGTGTTCGCGCCTCGGTGGGGTCACGTGACGAGTACTCGTTCGGTTACTTCGCCTCGCCTTCAGCGCCGAACATGACGGTGACTTCATCGCCCAGGCCGCCCTCGGCGATATAGGTGTTCATGCCGAAATCGGAACGCTTGATGGTGAACGTGGTTTCGAAACCGCTGCGCAGACCCTGGCGGGTTTCCTTGGCTGGCCAGACCTTGAGGTCGGCAGTCACTGGCTTGGTCACACCGTGCATCGTCAGGTCGCCCGTGACCTTCAACTTGTCGCCGCTGCCCTCGACCTTGGTGCTCTTGAAGACGATGGAGGGGAACTCGGCGGCGTTGAAGAAGTCGGGGCTCTTGAGGTGCCGGTCGCGCCCGCCATTGCGCGAATTGACGCTCTCGGTCTTGATGGCGATGTTGAGCGAAGGCGCGTCGCCAAGCGTGTAGGTCCCGGAGACGTCGTTGAACGTTCCGTAAAAGTTGCTCACGCCATTGTGCTCGATGCGGAAGACGACCGATGAGTGCACGGGATCGAGCGTGAAGTGCTGATCGGCGATCGGGGCCGCAGAGGCGAGCGGCTCGGCAGAAACAGGGCCGGCATCGCGGGCCGACAAGCCAAGTGCGGCGGCAATCGCTGCCAGCGCGAGAGCGCCGAAGGCGAATTGGTGGATCTTCATGATGGTGGTTGCTCCTGGATCGTGAAAGTCGTGAAAGAGGATGGGGGGCTGTGAGATCGACAACCGCGGCTGTCCCAGCATTGTTCCCGCGCGGGCTCATGTGCGACGCGTGGCGCCTCGGAATGATGTTGCGGCGCCGCCGTGAGGCAAATTCCCTACAATTCCGCAGCGTCCGGACCGAATGACGAGCGATGGACTTGATGGCATGAGCGAGCAACCGAAGGACATCTACGGCCTCGAATCGAGCGGAGCGACACCGCCCCCCGCGCCGCCCGAGTCGCCGGATCCCGCGCCGGCGTCAGGTGCGCCGCGCGCGGGCAAGCCCATTGACGGCGCGCCGATCGTCATTCCGTCCTCGAAATCCGAGCCGTTGCCGCTCGAGGATGAAATGCCGCTGTCGATGCGGCCGGTCAAGGACCTCGACGTCTGTCCGAATTGCGGCGCACCGATGCCCAACACCGGCGAGGTGCTGTGCATGCGCTGCGGCTTCGACCTGAAGACGATGAAGCAGGTCAAGGTGGAGACGGGCGTGGTCGAAGTGCCGCCCGAAGGTTCGCTGCCCGAAGAGATTCCACCAGACCAGCGCAAGCCCCTGGTGGTGCCCGGGCGCGGCGGAATCAGGGCGCCGCTCATAGTCGCGGCCGCCGCCGGCGTCATTCTTCTGCTGGCGTACATGATCGGCGTGCGCGGCGTGTTCCTGCCCAATCCCGAAGGCGACATCACCTTCGGCATGCGCATGCTGGGAATCGTGCGGCTGATCGTGACCACCGGCATGATCGCCGTGTGCGGACTGGGATCGCTGTGGTTCATGTCGTTCCTGTTCAGCATGCGCATGGGCGACTGGCAACTGGCCGCGGCCCGCATGCTTGGAATCGCGGCGGCCATCCAACTCGTCACGCTGGTCAACTTCAGCGGCAACGGAGTCGAGTGGACGGTCGAGGCGATTCTGCAGGCCGCTCTGTTCGCAGCGCTCGCATTCGCGTTCTTCGGCATCAAGCCCAAGGACGCGCCGACACTGCTGGGCGGCACCGTCATCCTGTACGTGCTGCTGCAGATGGCGGCGTGGCTGGTGACATCGGTCGCGCGATAGGGCCCCTCGAGGAATGGCGTGGGAATGTCCGCGCGGCTATCCTTCGCCCCTTGCGCGCCGGCGCATCCCGTTTCGAAAGAGCCTTCATGCAGCAGCCACGCACGCCCATCGTGGGCGGCAACTGGAAGATGAACACCGACCTGGCGGCCGCGGTGGAACTGGCGGATGACAGCGTGGCCGGCTGCGATCGCGAGCACCTTGTCGAGGGCTGCGATGTCGCGGTGTTTCCGCCCTTTCCGTATCTGCAGGCGGTGGGCAAGA
>DATKJG010000455.1:0-4518 GCA_035543215.1 Phycisphaerales bacterium
CGATCTCACCCCAGAGCAGTCATGAGAGGCGTGCCCATCAACTCCAATGCGCGATGACCTGCAGCATGTCGTTCACATCGACTACGCCATCATCGTTGGTGTCGGGGCAGGGCGTACCCTTGACGCACGGACCCCAGACGGCGATGACCGTGAGCAGGTCCTGGACGTTGACTACGCCATCGCAGTTGATGTCGCCGGGTTGGGGCGGCGTGACGAGCAGCTCCGCGAAGTGGTCGAAGACGACGTAGTACTGTGGATCAGGGATGCCGTGGCCGACGCCGGGCAGCAGCGTGAGATTGGTTGGTGCGCCCGCGGCCAGCAGGGCGTTGTGCAGGTGCTGGGCCTGGATCACCGGCACGAGGTCATCGATGATGCCGTGCACGATCCAGAAAGGCGGATCGTTGGCGGTCGCATGCGTCGCCGGATCGGCGGACTGCATCAGCGCGAGCAGGGTGGGATCGCTCATGGGCATTTCCCACCAGTTGGCGTACCCGAAGAGATTGGCGACGGTGTTGCTGTGCGGGGGGTCGGTCACGAGGGTGATGAGATCGGTGGGACCCGCGAAGTCGCCGACGGCCTGCACGCCGGATGACTGCGTGAGGTTGCCGCCGATGTCGCCTTCGAGAGCCGCAATGCCGCCAGAGGTTCCAACGAGCCCCGCGAGGTGCGCGCCGGCTGACTCGCCGAAGATCGCGAAGCGGTCGGGGTCGAGGTGGTACGTCGCGGCGTGGGCGCGAAGCCAGCGGATGGCGCCTTTCACATCGTGGATCTGTGCCGGGAAAATCGCCTGGTAGGAGTAGCGATAGTTGACCGAAGCGACAGCGAAGCCGCGCGACAGCAGAGGATCGACGTACTCCTCGACATCGAGTTTGTCGCCCACGAGCCAGCCGCCCCCGTACAGGAAGATGACCAGCGGCCACTCGGAGCATGGCTCATTGGGGATATAGAGGTCGAGTTCGTGCCGCGGACCGGGCGTGGCGTAGACGAGGTTGGAGTATGTCGGCGGCGTCTGCGCGCTCGCCGTCTCAGTGAGGCATGCGATGACGCAGATCACGGCGACGACCACCACACCGCAAAGGAAACCTCGAGACGACGACACGTGTTTCCCGACTCCTGATTCGAAGAGATGTGCGCCGGCGAACGACAGCTGCGTTCCGGCGGTTGCGTCAGGGCGATCCGTCGGCGTGGAGTATATACGCGACGCCCGGATGTGAAGCGTTTACAAACATTCCCGGTGCGCCGACCACGACCTCGCGCGGCGGGCCCGGGACGATCGCCGCACGACCGGCCAAGGCGCAGCCGAATTGTGAAGATGCAGCAGGACCGTCGAACAGGCGCTGCAGAGTGCCGACGCCGCTGAAGACCGAGATTCGGCCACAGTCGATCCCGCCCAGGTCGCGATTGGGAGAGCCGACGAGCACATCCATGACACCGTCGTCGTCCAGATCGCCAGTGCCGGCGATGGCGGAGCCGAAATTCTCGCCCGGCTGCGGGCTCGCAGGTTTGAGTATTGCGAGATCGAGGTTGGCGGCTGGAGAGTACAGGCGCGCAACACCCGCGGAGGTGCCGCTGGTCAGTGCCTTCGGCGCGCCTGCAGCGACGTCGCTGAGGCCATCGCCGTTGACATCGCCGAGTCCCGCGACGGCGCAGCCCAGTTGCTCACCCGCAGCGCCGGTGCGAGTCATACGCGTGACCCATTGCGAGGCGCTGAGGCCGACGACAGTGATGGACCCGCCGTTGGTTCCACCGCCATCGTTCCACGGCGCGCCGATGATGACATCTGATCGGCCGTCGCCATCGACATCGCCCGCCGCTGCGACGGCCCAGCCGAGGCGATCGTTCTTCGCTGCGCCCTTGATGCGTTTGAGCAGCGTGCCCGTGGCGCTGGAGAAGATGAGTGTGCATCCGGAGTTGACCGCAGGAGCGTCGGCGTACGGCGCGCCGCAGATGATGTCGCGCAGAAGGTCGCCATCGACGTCGGCGCTCGCGAGCGCGTGGCCCATGTGGTCACGTGCGTGCTCGCCATCGAGCGTGCGCAGGCGCTTCCACGTTCCGCCCGCGAAGACCTCGACGCGCCCGCTGTCGATGCCGCTCGGGGTGTCGGCCAGGGGCGATGCGACGGCGAAGTCGGGCATCCCGTCAGCGTTCACATCGCCGCACGCAGCCAGGGCGAAGCCGAACTGGTCGCCCGCAGCCCGCCCACGGATGATCCGCAAGAGCGCGCCGCTTGAGCCGTCGACGATGACGATGCGTCCGACATCGGTTCCCTTGTCGTCGTTCAGCGGCGCGCCGACGATGATCTCATCGACGCCGTCGCCGGTGATGTCGTCCAGCACGGCAACGCTCTGGCCGAACGATTCCCCATCCTGCAGACCATTTGCGGACAGGATCTGCGGCAAAGGGGCGAGCTGCTCCTTGAGAAATGCATACAGACCGGGCAATTCGGAGTCGGGAATCTCGTGTCCGACGCCGGGCATGAGACGGAGCGTTTCCGGCGCGCCGGCGCTGTCGAGTGCCTCAGCAAGCAACTCGCTCTGCGAGGCGGGCACAACATCGTCGATGGCGCCGTGGATGATGTACGCAGGCGGATCATCGATCGCCGCGTGCTGGGCCGGATTGGCCGAATTCACCAGCGACACCCACGAGGCATAAGAAGGATCGCTCTGATGCGCAATGATGTCGTAGATGTCGTGGCCGATGAGCTCGCTGATCTCGCTGCCGCGCTGATCGTTGAAAAGCGCGAGTTGGAAGAGATCGGTCGGGCCATAGCCATGTACGACCGCCTGCACATGACTGGAATAGGCCGCATTGCCTCCGACGTTGCCTTCGAGTGTGGGGTCGCCCGAAACCGTGCCGACCAGCGAGGCGAGATGTCCGCCGGCAGATTCTCCGAACGCGGCGAAACGCGTGGGATCGATGTCATACTCACCGGCATGCGCGCGCAGCCAGCGCACTGCGCCCTTGCAGTCATACAGTTGCGCGGGGAATGTCGCCTGGTAGCTGAAGCGATAGTTCACCGCTGCCAGCACAAGGCCGCGCGCCAGCAGGTCGTCGGCATAGCGCTCAGCGAGAGTCTTGTCGCCCGCGAGCCAGCCGCCACCATGGAAGTAGATGACAACCGGGAACGGCCCGGGACGATCCTGCGGAATGTACAGATCGATTCGCTGCCGCCAGTGCGGCGCGTAGGCAAGATCGGTGTAGGTGGGCGGAGTTGCACCGGCGCTTGTGCAAGCAACGCCCAGGACCATGATGGCGAAAGCCAGCGCGCGAGACATACGTATGTGCCTTTGTGCGGACATCGATCGCGCCAGTCGCCTTGCCAGCGTTCGAGATGTTAGGAATCGCTTAGTTCGGCCGACCGGAACTGTACGCTGCAAAGATGCGCGCAGATCCCCCGCGGGCAACTGCAATCAGTGCATCAGGACGCGTTGCCGCGCGATTGCGTGACGCTGTCCGATAACGCCGGCTGAGGCGTCTCGCGGCGTGCGTCCACGCCGACAGCGGATGGCGTCGTCGCCCCCACTCGCGGGGAAGTCGCCGCGTGGCTCGCTCCCTTCAGCCAGCGATTGACTCCCATCGCGCGCCACACCGCCGGCCAGGGCCAGAGCACGTGCCAGACCTTGTTGGCGAAGTGATTGGCACGCTGGCGGCGCGAAAGCGTGTCGGGAAAGTCGCGATAGCGGAACTTCACGATCGCAGAGTTGTCAACGATCGCCAGCAGCGGAACGAGGATGCGCCTCGACAGCCACGAGCGCCCGATGAACAGCGCGTTGCCGAAGTCCACCAGCATGGGCTGGCCATCGTGCGTCACGAGAATGTTGCGGCGCGATCGCAGGTCCAGGTGCACGACTCCGCTCGCATGCATGCGATTGACGCACGCCTGCAACCGGTCGTAGAACTCTGGCGTCAGAGCCGGCCGCTTGAATCGGCCGAGGTTGATCGCATCCACGCGCTCGATGGCGAAGGCGTCGCCGTCGAGCCGGCCGATGACCTTCGGCACGAACTCGCAGTCGCGCATGTAGCCGTACATGTTGTACTCATGCCAGAGGAACCCGCGCCCAAAGCACCAGCGGAAGATCGGGTTGCTGTGGCGCACGTCCTTGACCAGCAGCGTGTGGCCATCGACCTCGGTCGCCCACAGGCCGGCCTTCCAACCGCCGCGCCGGATGATGGCCGTGCGACCGCGCTCCAGGTCAGCGCGCGACAGACGATCGGGCCTTACCACCATGAGACGATTCGCGGCACGAATGCGATCAGCGCGAAGATTGCGACGATCAGCAGATCCATCTGCCATTCGTGATTGTTGAGGAAAACCGAGCCCGACCACGACGGCGCGTTGGGCTGCGGGTAGCCGCGCAGAGCGGGCACAAACGCTGGCACCGCCTGCGCGAAGGCTGGATACTGGTCAGGGAAGCGCTCCGCCAGGCGCGCACCTTCGACGCGCTTTTTCTTGGGCAGGTAGTAGCCGAAGAACGCGATGAGGAACACGGGCCCCAGCAGGGCCCAGATTAGCAGCCC
>DATKJG010000456.1:0-5056 GCA_035543215.1 Phycisphaerales bacterium
TCGACTGCGTCCTGCCGACGCGCAACGGCCGCAACGGCAACGCCTTCACGCGCACCGGCCGCCTGCACCTGCGCAACGCCAAGTTCGCCGAGGATGAGGCGCCGATCGAGCCCGGCTGCGATTGCCTGACGTGTGCGGGCACGAATGGGATGGCGGGCGGCTACAGCCGGGCCTATCTGCGGCACCTGTTCCAGTCTGACGAAATGCTCGGCCCCATTCTCGTCAGCATCCACAATGTCAGGCACTTTCAGAAGCTGCTATTGGACATTCGGCGTGCGATCGCAGAAGATGGGTGGTCTTTCTTCCACCGGAACTGGCCGGTCGCCGGCCCGGCAGGGAGCGGCAGGGACGGTTGAAGGATCGGCCTACCATCCGGTCTGTTTTCGACCACCCCGGGCTTGTGAGCCCTTTCGCAGCCGTAGCCAGTCCTGTTGTCGCCTTCCTGCGGGCGACGGCTTCCCTTGTCGCAGCGATGGACCGCGAATGCACTCGATCTCATTGACCTCCGATATCACTTCATCCCTTCCGCTGGTGCTGATCGGCCAGGACAACCAAGCCGCGCCCGCCTCTGGCGGCGCGCCATCGGGGGCCAACACCTCCGCCAACCCTGGCGGTGGCACGGGGACGGCTGCGCCCGGCAACGTTCCGCCCGCGGGCGGTGGCCGCGGCGGCGGATTCGAGCAGCAACTGTTCCTCATGGTCATGCTCCTTGTGCTGGGCATGATCGTTTTTTCCATCATGGGCCAGAAGCGCGACCGCAAAAAGCGCGAAGTGATGATCAGCGCCATCAAGAAGCACGATCGCGTGCAGACCATCGGCGGCGTGATCGGCTCGGTCGTCGAGGTCAAGCCCGATTACATCGTGCTCAAGGTCGATGAGTCCTCCAATACGCGCATCACCTTCAGCCGCTCCGCCATCGCGCAGGTGCTGACCGCCGCGCCCGAGCCTGCCGGCAACGCCAAGCCGGAGCAGGCCGCCTCCTGATTCACATGAACGCTTTGAGCGGCGGATGAGCCCGAACGCATTCGCTGACGCCGCCGCAACCTTTACGACGCCACTTCGATGCAGAATCTCGTCTGGAAATTCGTACTCATCTTCGCCATCCTGGGCCTGTGCGTGTACGCGATGTACCCGCCCAAGCAAAAGATCCGCCTCGGCAAGGATCTGCAGGGCGGCTACAGCCTGGTGTACCTGGTGGACATGCCGCCGGACTTGCCAAACAAGGCCGAGGTGCTGTCGCAGACCATCGAGGTGCTCAAGGATCGCGTCAACCCTCAGGGCGTCCTCGACATCTCGATGCAGCCGATGGGTCTCGATCGCATCGAGATCGTCAGCCCGCTGCCAAGCGATGAGGTGAAGGCGCTCAAGCGCAAGTATGACGATGCGCTGGCGGCCCTGAAGGTCGGCGGCCAGATCTCCGAATCGCAACTGGATGATGCCATCCGCTTCAACCGCGCGCCGGCGGAATTGGGCGGCGGCGATGCGGTGCAGGCATCCAAGATCAAGGACCTGCAGAACGCCTACAACGTGCTGCAGGACGCGAAGACGGCGTTGGCAGCAGCCCGCGAGGCCGCTGCCACTCAGCCGGCCCAGAGCCAGCCAGCGACGACCGAGCCGTCAGTGCAGCCTCCCTCGCCGCAGCAGCAGTTGTACGCGCTCGAGAACCGCGTCGTCGATGCGCAGGAACACTATGAGGGGCTGCGTGCCGAGGTGCTGAGCCAGAACCTCGATCAGGCTCGCATCGTGCGCACGATCACGATGTCCAATGAGCGCAAGGAGAAAACCGACGTCACCGGCAAACGGCTTCTCGATGACAAGGGCAATCCGCAACTGGAGCCCAGCCCGCGCGAACTGGCCCTGCAGGCGCTCAAGGCACAATTCTCTCAGGCTGCGACGAAGATTGACGCTGCCGTCGCCGCCTACGACGAGTATCAGGGCAAGCGCACGACGCTGGATGATCCGGAAGATCTGATGCGCCTCCTGCGCGGCGCCGGGGTGCTGGAGTTCCGCATCGTGGTGCGCAACGGTTCGCCCGAAGGCGTGAACATCCAGAGCATGAAGCAGCAACTGGCGGAATCGGGGCCGACCGGGACCGACTCCACGGTCGCTGCCTGGTTCCCCATCAACAGCATCAAGGAATGGGCCGAGGAGCCGGAGGCCCAGGCGCGGCTTGAGGCCGATCCCGAGAGTTACTTCTCCGGCCGCAACATGGTGGCGTCGCGCTACAACGGTCAGATCTACGTGCTGCTGTACACGACGCCCGCCAAGGCGATGACGCACAGCACGACATCGCAGTGGACGGTGGAATCGACCGGCCGCACCACCGATCGACTCGGCCGCGCGGCCGTCTCCTTCCGGCTTGATCCCGCCGGCGGTTCGCTGATGTCCAAACTCACCGGCCCGCACGTCGGACAGCAAATGGCGATCGTGCTCGACGGCCAGGTGTACACCGCCCCTGGCCTCAACAGCCAGATCGGCAACGCGGGCATCATCGAAGGCCAGTTCAGCCCGGAGGACATCAACTACCTCATTCGCGTGCTGGCGGCTGGCTCGTTGAGCGCTCGCCTGGGCGACACGCCCATCTCGATCAGCACCCTCGGCCCGTCCATCGGCGCCGACAACCTGGCGCGCGGCCTGAAGGCGTTCGTGCTGTCGATCCTCGTCACCGCCGGCTTCATGCTCACGTACTACTTCTTCGCCGGCATCGTGGCCAACATCGCGCTGTTCTGCAATGCGATCGTGATCTTCGGCGTGATGGCCCTGATCAACGGCAGTTTCACGCTGCCAGGCCTGGCGGGCATCGCGCTCTCGGTTGCGATGGCCGTTGACGCCAACGTGCTCATCTACGAGCGCATCCGCGAGGAACTGGTCAACAACAAGGAGGATCTGCGCACGGCGATCCGCCTGGGCTATTCACGGGCCATGAGCGCGATCATCGACGGCAACGTGACGCACCTGATCACATGCGTCGTGCTGCTGTACACCGCCACGGCCGAGGTCAAGGGCTTCGCCCTCACCATGATCCTCGGCGTGTGCGCCACCCTCTTCACCGCGCTATTCATCACGCGTGTGCTGTTCACGGTGTACACGGAGATTCTCGGAGCCAAGAAACTGCCCATGCTGGCCACGGTGTTCCCGGGCATTCACCGGGCCCTGGAGCCGAGCTTCGACTGGATCGCGTGGCGCAAGGTGTTCTACGGCTTCAGCATAATCATCACCCTCGTCGCGCTAGCGCTGGTGTTCTCGCTGGGCAAGCGCATCCTTGACACGGAATTCCGTGGCGGCGTGGCCCTCACAATGCAGACGCGACTCGCAGCACCGGGCGAGCCGGCCGACACAGAGGGCCGATTGTGGCTCTCGCGGCCGGAGGTCGAGAAGGAGATTCACGCGCTGGGCGAGGCCGCATCGCCTGATCAGTCTGCGCTGCGCGAACTTCGAACCGCGACGGTGCTGACGATGGGCGAGGCCGGCCCGAACTACACGGCAACGCGCTTCCAGGTGAAGGTCAGCAACCCGCCCAGTGCCCAGTCGGAGACCGCGGTGAACGAGACGGTGCAGACCGCGATCGCGCAGAAGTTCGCCGATCGCCTGGATGTAACCCCCAAACTCAACTTCACCGGCCGCGACGATCCGGAGCACGCTCGCTACACCTCGCCGATCGAGAACGACACACTGGGCGCCAACATCGGCATGCCTGAGCACACGGAGTCGGTGCGCCCGTTCCGCGGCGGAGTGGCCATTGTGATTCGCGACATCAATCCGCCCGCGACCGCGGACAAGATCAAGGAGCGCATCGAGCGGCTCAGCGAGCAGCCGGACTTCGCCTCAACACGCGGCCGTAGCGTCGAGGTCTTCTCGCTACAGGCGGCTGATCCCAACGACTCGTCGAAGGGCGCCACCGCCGTGGTTGTCACGATCTTCGATCCGGACCTCAACCTGCAGAAGGTGGACATGTCGCTGTGGGATTCGCAACTCGCGGCGTCCGAGTGGAAGCGCGTCTCGACCGCGCTGGCGACGGGCTCGAGTTTCGAGGAAGTCTCGAGTTTCTCGTCAGCCATCGCGCGCACGCTCGCAGCCAACGCGATCGTCGCGGTCATCCTCAGCCTCATCGGCATGCTGGTGTACATCTGGGTGCGTTTCGGCTCGCTGCGCTACTCGGTGGCGACGGTCGTCGCCGTGGGGCACGACGTGCTGGTGTGCCTAGGGGCGATCGCCCTGACGCACTACATTTCGGGGACGAAGTTCGCGTCGATGCTGATGCTCCAGGACTTCCGCATCGACCTCAACGTCGTTGCGGCTCTGCTCACGATCATCGGCTACTCGCTCAACGACACGATCGTCATCTTGGACCGCATCCGCGAGAACCGCGGCAAGCGCCTCTTCGCCACCGCCAAGATCGTCAACGACTCGGTCAACCAGACGTTCAGCCGAACGATCCTGACCGGCGGCAGCACCATCGTGGCGTCGATCATCCTGTACGTGCTCGGCGGCACCGGCATTCAGCCGTTCGCGTTCTGCTTCCTTGTCGGTCTGATCACCGGCACGTACTCATCCGTGGCGATCGCCGCGCCGCTGGTCGTCAGGCCCGCGGACGAGACCCCGACGCCGCCCGCGACCGGGTTGGCCGTGCCCGCGCGTGAGGCACTTCCGGCCGGGGCCGCCGCCTGAAGCCTGCGAACGGCTCCAGATCGTGCTGCAATTGACAATGCCCGCCGAACGTCATTGACAGCCCTGCTGCGGGCTTGCATCATGCTGTGGCTGCGGCCATGCCGCACGGACGCGTTCGTTGCGAAAGGATTTGCACCATGACCACCGGCACCAAGGTTTTCCTTGCACTCTTCGCGCTGATCGTGGGAGTTCTGGTCGTCTACTACGGCGTCGTGATGCCCGATCGCGCCGACGCGACAAAGGATGGCGAGAAAGTCGCGGCCGGAGCGGGGGACGCTGGCACGTCCGATGCCAGGCAGGACGTCGGCCCAACAGACCCGTCGCAGCTCGCACAGAACCAGTCGCAGAGTCCGCCTGAGCGGTCTGCCCCGCCGCCGCGCGATCCGTC
>DATKJG010000457.1:0-4961 GCA_035543215.1 Phycisphaerales bacterium
GGAAAACCGTGGCCCAGTCCGGCCATGGCGTTGGCGGCGGCGATTCCGAGCAGCTCCTGGTTGGCGTCGAAGCGATAGCCGTGCTTGCTCGCGAACATGCGGCCGATGGCCGCGGTCTCAACCGTGGCCAGCAGGAAGCACGCCAGCGCCAGTGGAAGCAGCGTGTTCAGGTCGGAAACCGCCACGGCCGGCAGACCGAGCGACGGCAGCCCCTGCGGCACCTCACCGAGCATCTTCACCCCCATGCCGGCAAGGTCGATCAGCGAGGCCGCGACAATGCCAGCGATGACGACGAACAGCGCGACGGGCTTGTTCTTGAGGTAGATCTTGCCCAGCAGCAGCAGGGCGAAGGCAGCGAGGCCCAGCAGCAGCGATGGCATATTCGTCTCGCGCAGATGGGAGAGGAAGTGATGTGAACGCTCCCAGAAATCGCCGTGCGATCCCTTGAAACCGCAGAGTTTGGGAAGTTGCGTGCTAGCGATGAACAGCGCGACTCCGCACTTGAAGCCAATGAGGACGCTCTCGGAGATGAAGTTGGCGATGACGCCGGCCTTCACCAGCCACGCGATAAACGCAAGGCCGCCGACCAGCAGGGCCGTGCACGCTGCGAGGGCCCCGAATCGCGATATATCGCCGCCCGCGAGATCGCTCAGCGATGCACCCACCAGCAGCGAAATGGCCGACGTCACCGTGATGGCTGTGTGCCGCGAACTGCAGAACAGCCAGAACACCAGGCCGGAGAACAGGCACGCATACAGGCCCGCCTCTGGTGGAAGATTGGCCAGAGAAGCGTCCGCAAGACCTGCGGGCATGAGATACGCCGCGAGCGTGATGCCCGCGATGGCATCCGCCCCCAGCCAGGCACGCTGGTAGCCGCGCAGTCGCGCCAGCCCCGGTGCGATTCGAGCAAGAAATGTCGGCGGCTCCTGCTTGGTCATGATTGCATTCGATGACATCGTGCCGCCTTCTGCTGGTCAAGTGGACGTTCGTGCGTGAATCGCCGCCGCTGTTCATGAGCCGCGCGGCGGCATGAGGTACAGGGTCATCGCAAACACCAGGTACACCATCAGCACCAGCACACCCACGAACCACGCCGATTTCCCACTGTTGGTAACCAGAGCTGCGGTGATCGTGGCAACGAGCATCATCACCACCGCGCCCGGCCAGAACTGCAGGTTCATAGGGTGCGGGCCGATGCCGTAACTCAACAACACCAGCAAAGGCGCGACAAACAGCGCGATCTGTGCCGCGCTGCCCAAAGCGATGCCCACGCTCAGATCCAGCCGGTTCTTGCGCGCGCCGGAGAACGCTGACGTCATCTCCGCCGCGCCGCCGACAAGCGCGACGACGATGAAGCCGACGAACGCAGGCGTCATGCCGAACGTCTCCGCGGCATGTTGCACCGATTCGACGAAGATCTCGCTGACGAGCGCCACCAACACAGTGACGCCAGCCAGCACAATCAGCGCGAGACTCACCGGCCACGTGGACTCGTGCTCCTCCTCGCCATGCTCGGCGCTGGCGAAGACCTCGCGGTGGGTCTTGAGCGAGAACAGCATGCCCATCGCATACGCCACGATCAACAGCAGCGCAAGCCCCAAACTCAGCGTCTGACTGAAAGCCGCATTGGCGGCCGAGTCGGCGCTGGCGACGGCCGACGGCACCAGCAGCGCGATCGTGGCCAGAAACAACAGGCCTGCCTGAAGGCGTGCGTTGACCCGGTTGTATTCCTGAACGTGATGCTTCAGGCCGCCCAGGAGAAACGACATGCCGAGCATGAACAGGACATTCGTGACGATCGCACCGGCAATCGACGCCTTCACCAGCATGTATTGGCCTGCCCGCAGGGCCGTCAGCGAGATGACCAGCTCCGTAAGGTTGCCGAGCGTCGCGTTGAGCAGGCCGCCGACAGCGTCGCCGGTCTTCGCTGCAACGGATTCCGTCGCATGACTCAGCAGCGCCGCCAAGGGCACGATGCTCAGCACCGAGAGGACGAACAGCGCGGTGTGCCCCTCAGGCCTGGCCCGCTCGACCACGAACAGCACCGGCACGAAGGCCAGCAGCCAGAGCAGGGGATTGCGGCGGATGTCGCTGAGCAGTTGATTCATGAGGGTTTCATGATGACGGCGGGCTGGGTTGCAGGCTGCGAGGCCGGTTGCGAGGCTGGTTGCGTGTCCGGAGGGGCGGGGGTCACGGCGCCTGGCCCCGTCTCGAAACTGCCACCCAGGGCCAGGTGAAGGTTCACCCGCTGCGCCAGTTGCTCGCTTTGCACGCGCAGCAGCGCCAAATGCGCCGAATTCACCTCCACCTGTTGCTGTTGAACAGCACGCATGTCGCCGCTGCCGATGCGGTAGTTCGTCTTCGACAGTTCCAGCACCCGCTCGTGGTCCGTCAGCACCTGCCGCAGCATGCTCTCCCGCTCAGCCAGCGACTGACTTGCCGCGAGCGCGTTTTCCACATCGCCCAGGGCCTGCAGCGCGATGCGGGCGTACTCCGCGATGGCTTCCTTCTGTTCCAGCGTGCGGATCACCACCTGGGTCTTGAGCGCGCCGCCGTCGTAGATCGGCGCGATGATCTTCGCGCCGATGCCGGCTGTGGGATTCTTGAAATCATCCTTTAGTTCCACGACGTCGCTGGAGATGACCGCGAGATTGGCGTTCAGGATGATCCGCGGCAGGCGCGCCGCCTTGGCTTCGCCGACGCGATTGAACGCCGCCGCCACGCGCCGCTCGGCCGCGATCATGTCCGGCCGCCGCTCGAGCATCTCGATCGGCAGTCCCGTGGGAATCGGCCCGGGCAACGCGACCAGATCGCTGCGCGTTGCGAGTTCAGCCGCGGGATAGCGCCCCACCAGCAATTCCAGCGCCCGCAGCGCCTGCTCGTGTGCGAGTTGCAGCTGCTTTGTTTCGTCCTGGAACGTGCCGAGGTTGGCGCGCGCCAGCACCACATCGTCCTCGCGGCCGGGGCCGACTCTGCGGCGCGTCTCCGCGAGCGTCATCAGTTCCTGCGCCGACTCGAGCATGCCTTCGGCAATCCGCAACTGCAGCGCGGTCTCGCTGGCGGTGAACCAACCCTTGGCGATCGTGGCCGCCAGCGACTGCCGGCCGAATTCGAAATCTGCCTGGGCCGAGGCAAACGTGGACTGTGCCGCGTTACGGCCATAGCGCATGCGGGCCCACAGGTCCGGCTCCCACGACACGCCGAGCGAGAGGCCCTGCAGCGCGGAACTGACGTCGCCGCCGCCCATGTTCAGGCCGCCCGTGCCGAACAGGTTCACCGCAGGCCGCATCTGGGCCCGGGCCAATTCGACGTACTGGGCCGCGATCTCCACGCGCGTCGCGGTGACGCGCAGGTCGGGATTGTTGGCCATGGCCTCAGCCACCAGCGCGCTGAGCTGCGCATCGTCGAAGGTGGCCAGCCAGTTGTCGGCGATGGGCCCTAGAGATGCTGATGTCGGAGGTCCAGCTCGCCATGGCGTGGTCAAATCCATCGTCGCAAGCGTGCCAGCCTGCTGGCGAATATCGGCTGCCGTGGGCGGCGAATCGGTCTTGCAACCAGTCGAGAGCGCAGCAGCGATCAGACTGGCGATGATGGCATCTCTTGAATGCATGATCGCTTCAATGCAGTTTCGGAATCAGCCAGTCGAGTTTGGTGCCGACACGGATGATGACCTTGCGCAGAATGTGGATCATGTGGCCGCTGTCGGTGTAGATCGCGCCCATGCCGTGCGCCCCAGAGGCCAGAAAGAGGTCCTTGTCTTCCTCGGACACCAGCAGCCGCACCGCCAGGCAATCCGGCGGAATCGGCGCCACGCCTCCGGCTGTCGACATGCTGGCCCCGCCGATGGGCAACTGCCCCTGGGCCGTGGCCCACATGACCGAATCCACGGTGCACTTGATAATGCGGCCGGGGTAGGTCTTGAGCGCGATCTCAGCCTCGTTGCCGGGCTCGACCTTGCGGACTTCGTTCTGGTGATAGATGGCGAGAATCCACTGTTCATCCTCGACAAAGGTCATCACCGGCTGCGTCACCATGATGCTCGCCACCGCGCCTGGGCGAAGGGCCAGCGACACCACTGTGCCGTCGGCCGGGGCGTAGTAGACGCACTGATCGAGGCTCCATTTCGCATCGTTGAGTTCGGCCTGGGTGAGGTCGATCTGAGCCCTTGACATGCCCAGTTGCGCTTCGGATGCGAGCACCTGCGCCTCGGCGATCTCCACCTGCGCCTTGGCCCCGGCCAACATGGCGCGGGCACTGGCGACGGATGAAAGTTCGCCGTTGACGACGGCGGATAATTGCTGCTTGATCTCGCCCTCCGACGCGATTGCCGACGCCAGTTCGCCCTGGATTTCGAGCACGTCTGTTTCGGCCTGTTCGAAGGCGAACCGATCGCCTGCGCCGCTGTCGGTCAGTTCGCGGTGCTGTTCGAGACGCTTCTTGGCGAGTTCGAGCCGGGCCTCAATGGTCGAAATCTTGCCTGCGGTTTCGGCGAGGCTCTCTTGGAGTTCGCGGGCGCCGGCTTCGGCCGTGACCAGGCCGGCTTCAGCGTTGGCGACGCTGGCCTTCTCAGCAGACAGCCGACCCTTGTCGGCTGCGAGCTTGGCTTCGTCGCTGGTGAGCTTGGCATGGTCGACCGCGAGCCTGGCGGTGAGTGAATCGACGTCATATTGAAACGGCGCGGGATCGATCTTGAACAGCACATCGCCCTTCTTGATGGGGCGGTTGGGCTCGATGGGCACCTCGGTGACGCGGCCGGTGACGCGCGGCACTACGGGCACGACATAGTTGATCACGCGCACATCGTGCGAGGAGGGCGCGACAATATTGAGGAAAAGAATCAGCGCGGTGAGCGCGAAGATCGGGAGCGTGATCACGATGACCTGACTGACGATGTTCCACGGCAGCCATTTCAACTTGAAGAAGAGCAGCCAAACGAAGAACGAATAGATGCCCAGCAGCAG
>DATKJG010000458.1:0-3705 GCA_035543215.1 Phycisphaerales bacterium
CAGGATGCGCGGATGATTCGAGATCGCATCGTTCCGCTCATCATCGCGTTGCTGGTGGCGCTTGCAGGCTGCGGCTGCGCGAGCACCGGCGACAGGCCGGAGATCACGTATTCCACCTTGCCGACGCGCGAGGTGCAGGGCGTCTATCCTATGGAATTTGCGCACGTGCACGCGACCTGTCAGGAGGTCCTACGAAACGCTCTGGGCTTCAACTCGGTCAACAGCACTAAGGATGACACGACCGGCCGCGGGCGCATCGACGCCACGGACGCCGATGGAGCGAGCGTGCGAATCGAGACCGAACGCAGCCGCAATCTCGAATCCACCAGTGTCAGGGCGCTCGCCGTCGAGCCTGGCGCGACCGAGGCGAACGCGGAGCGGGCCAAGGCGATACTCCAACAGATCGAGAATTCTCTCTGGCCTGCGGGCACGTGAGCCGATTTCCATGCGCTTCAGACTCCTTGCCACGGCGATCTGCGTGCTCGCGCTGAGCGGCTGCGCGGGTTCGCCGCGCGTCGGCGATGCCGACCTGCCGAATTTCCGCCAGGTGACGCCGACGCTCTATCGAGGGGCCCAGCCCACCGCTGCCGGCCTGGCGCGGGCGCGCGACATGGGCATCAAGACGGTGGTGAATGTGCGGGAGAGCGACGATGATCGAGTCGCGGCGACAGATCTCGGGCTGAACTGCGAGCAGCGCTCGATGTCAGCATGGAGTCCCAGCGATGACGACGTGGCATGGTTTCTGAGCATCGCCACCGATCCGCAGCGCCAGCCGGTGTTCCTGCACTGTCAGCATGGAGCCGACCGCAGCGGCTACCTGATTGCGATGTATCGCGTGGTCATCCAGGGCTGGGATCGCCAGCGCGCCATTGACGAGATGACGGCCGACGGCATGGGATTTCACGACATCTACCAAGTGCTGGTGGACTACGTGCGCAACGCCGACGTCGAGCGCATTCGCGGGTTGATCGCGGCAGAGTGATCCAATCCAGAATCGCCTACGATCCGCCCATGGATTTCAGCCTCCTGTTCACCGCCGAGAACGCCCTGGCGCTGCTCACGCTCAGCGCCCTGGAGATCGTCCTGGGCATCGACAACATCGTGTTCATCGCGATCCTCTCCGGCAAGCTGCCGCCGGATCAGCGCAACAAGGCGCGCAAACTCGGGCTCCTGGGCGCGATGGTCACGCGCATCCTGCTGCTCTTGTGCATCAGTTGGGTCATGGGTCTGACCAAGCCGCTGTTCACGATCTCCTATTTTGGCGGCGCCGGCGCACTGTCCGGCAAGGATCTGATCCTGCTGGTGGGAGGACTGTTCCTGATCGCCAAGGCCGTACACGAGATTCACAACAAGCTCGAGGGCGAGGAGGACTCCGCCGGCGACGGCCGCTCGTACGCCAGCATGGGCTCGGTCATCGCGCAGATCATGGTGATGGACATCATTTTCTCCCTCGACTCGGTCATTACCGCCGTGGGCATGGTGCGGGCCGAAGGCGACCGGCCGCTGTCCATCGCGCTGACGATCATGATTGCCGCGGTCATGATCGCGATCATGGTCATGATGATCTTTGCCCGGCCCATCAGCGATTTCGTCGAGCGGCATCCGACGGTGAAGGTCCTCGCCCTGTCGTTCCTGGTGCTCATCGGCGTGATGCTCGTGGCTGACGCGTTCGATCACCACATTCCCAAGGGCTACATCTACTTCGCGATGGCCTTCAGCCTGCTGGTGGAACTGTTGAACATGCGCCTGCGCAAAGTGGCCACGCCGCTGCACCTGCGCGATTCGCACATGCCCGAGTGATCGCAGGCTTCGGACACATGCCGCGTGATCATCTCACGGGCCGCCCGGCTCGACCGCTATCATGGCGCCATGCCCGTCACGACCGATGCAGCCGATCTCAGCCGCCTGCGCGCGGCGCTCGAGCGGCACGGCCAGGCACACGTCTTGGCGTTCATCGATCGGCTCGACGACCAGCAGCGGCAGCACGTTCTCGCGCAGATCAGGTCGATCGATCTCACCGCCCTCGACGGCCTGATCAGCCGCTACGTGCGGCAGCGAGACCGCTTCGAACTGCCGGCCAATCTCGAGCCGGCTGCGTACTACCCGTACGATTCGAGCGACGCCCGTCGGCCGTATGACGCTTCGAAGTATCGCGCGCATGGCGAAGATCTCATCCGCGCCGGCAAGGTCGCGGCCTTCACCGTCGCCGGCGGCCAGGGAACGCGTCTTGGCTGGAACGGCCCCAAAGGCACCTACCCCGCAACAGTGGTGACGGGCAAGCCGCTGTTCCGCGTCTTCGCCGAGCAGATTCTCGCCACGCAGCGCCGTTACGGCGTGAAGATCCCCTGGTACATCATGACCAGCGATCTGAACGACGCCGACACGCGCCGCTTCTTCACGGACAACAACCACTTCGGTCTGCCCGATCCGCGTCAGAACGTCTTCATCTTCCCGCAAGGGTTGCTGCCCTCGATCGATGCCGCCTCCGGCAGGATCATGCTGGCCGGCCAGGGCGAGATCGCGATGAACCCCGACGGTCACGGCGGCTCGATCAAGGCTCTGCGCGATTCGGGCGCGATCGACCACATGCGCAGCCGCGGCGTCGAGCACATCTCCTATTTTCAGGTGGACAATCCGCTGGTGCGAGCCATCGATCCGCTCTTCGTCGGCCTGCACGCCTCCGCGCCCGATTCATCGGGCGAGATGTCGAGCAAGATGGTGGCCAAGGCCAACGCCGAGGAGAAGGTGGGAGTGTTCTGCCGCGGCGGGGCCGATGGCAAGACCATGGTGATCGAATACAGCGACCTACCGGTCGATCTTGCGAAGCAGACGAATCCTAACGGATCGCTGCGTTTCAACGCGGGCTCGATCGCGATTCATCTCATCTCGGTCGAGTTCATCGAGCGGTTGACCGCTGATGCCAGGCGCTTCGCCCTGCCGTATCACCGGGCCGACAAGAAGGTGCCGCACATCGATATCGCCAGCGGGGCGCTGGTGCAGCCGACATCGAGCAACGGCGTGAAACTCGAGGCGTTCGTCTTCGATGCGATTCCGCTGGCCCAGTCATCGATCGTGTACGAAACCAGCCGACTTGAGGAATTCGCGCCGATCAAGAACGCTGAGGGCGTCGACTCAGTGGTGACCTCGCATCAGCTGCAGAGTCAGCGGGCTGCCGGCTGGCTGGAGGCGGCGGGTGTGCAAGTTCCCCGCAACGCAAGGGGCGAAGTCGAGGCGAAGATCGAGATCGGCCCCTTGACCGCGCTCAGCGCCGAGGATGTGCGCGGACTGGGATCGAAGTTGCCGCGTACCATCGAGCGCGGCGCGGAGATCGTGCTCTAGCATCGCGCGGTCGATCAACTCAATCCGCGCACCACCGCCTCGGTCAGATCGGCGATCAGCGTCCTCGCCTCGCGCCTGGCGCGATCCTCGCCGAATCGATCGGCGAGGCTGTGATACGCCGACAACCCCTCAGGCCCGATGCATTTTTCAGCGCCGGGGCCGGTCGTTCCGACGATGGCGATGGTGGGCACGCCGAGGCGGCGGGCCGCGGCGGCCACCCCCAAGCCCGCCTTGCCCTGCAATGACTGGGCATCCAGCCGGCCCTCGCCGGTGATGACGAGGTCCGCGCCGCGACAGGTCTCGTCAAAGCGAACCATTTCGAGCACAAGATCGATGCCGCGCTCGAGCGTGGCATTGAGGAACGTG
>DATKJG010000459.1:0-2234 GCA_035543215.1 Phycisphaerales bacterium
GGGAACGAGCACAACCCGCGCGAGATACAGCGTCGCCACCACCAGCAGCGTCGCGATCAGCGTCAGGAGTTTGGATGCGCGGGCCTGGCCGGTGACTGGATGATGCATGCGTGGTTGGGCGACTTTCGCGCTGGCCCCGCCATTCGGTCGGCGCGACATTGCAAGAACCAGCGTTCGAATATTCGGCGGCACTGTGCGGGTAAGCAGCCGAACATGCCCGTCGGCGCAGAATACCGCAGCATCCCTACAAGCGCAGTTTTCGGACGGCGATGGAAGTCGTCATGCTAATGCTGTCCCCTCTCGAAAGAACACCCCAATGCGATACGTCCTCAGCCTCGTCTTTCTCGCACTGGCCGCCGCCTGCGGCTTCGGACTTCTGGCCAGTTTCGAGCCGGGCGCAGGGATGATGTGGAAGGTCGGCTACGGCCTCGGCGCGGGCGCGTTTCTTTGTGCGGCGATTGCTTCGCTGATGCGCCGAGGCGACAACTCGCGCTCCTGATTCCGGCCGATAAGACGTGCCTTGGCGCGTCGCGACGGCCGAATAGGTCGTACAAGCCTGACAGGCTGAAGGGCGGTTTGCGCTCGCGTCGTGAATCGCTGGACTGCCTCGCGCAACGAGGTAGGTTCAGCATGCAGCCGAGGTTTTCTCTCGGCGCGATCCCACCACCACGCGAGAAAGGACAATTGAAGATGCGACCGTTCACGATCTGCTACGGGTTGATGACCCTGGCATTGGGAGCCGTGACCTTCTACGGCATCGCCAACGCCGAGGACCTGCGAGACCCATTCCGAGACATGAAGGCGGCGAACTCCGCCAGGCCGGCGATCACTCTGCAAGGCCCCGCGGCCAAGTCGAGCGCCAAGACAGAGGATTCATGCTGCAGCGCGACTGCAGCGCCGACCGAGCCTGTTGCGTCAACGGAAGTGGCGGAAAGCAACGAGACGTTGACCGTCGTCGCGGGCATGAGCACCGATGAGGTTCGCGCCATGCTGGGCGAGCCCGACGAGGTATCATCCGATGGTGCCCGCTGGACCTACGGCTCGAGCGTGCTGATCTTCAACGATGACCGCCTGTCCGGCCACGTCGCCTTCGATCCGCTGCAGGCAGCGATGAACCGGCACGGCAACCTCATGGCGTCGCTGACCGACTCGACGATGGTCGAAACGCCCCGATCCTCATCCGGCCCCAAAGTCCTGCATGCAAACACTGCTCCGTCCGCGCGTGATCGGGCCCTGCCTTATCGCCAGGTCGTCGCCGGCAGTGCGCGTAATGCCTATCGCTACAACAGCAATCAACAGGCGTACTCGTACTACATGAACCGCGCAGGGCCGCTGGATCGTCTGTTCAACACCAAGCGCTACCAGCCGCGCGGCATGACGAATTCGACCCAGCGCAACGTGGCACAGGCCTACTTCAACATGTCCACGCCGCGGTACGGCGGCGCCATCGTCTCACAGCAGTATCGCCGCTGATAACCTGCAACGCCGCGCCAAGCCGCACCGGCCCGGCGAACACTCATGAAACACTCTCGTGTGCGGGACAGCGCCCGGGTCGCAAGGCCCGGGCGATTGTCATTTCCGGCCGGCCGGTTCAGCGGCCGGCGAGATGCGCATCGGCCACGACATCGCTCTCGTCGTTGCGGTCGTCGTCTTCCGGCTGATTGACGAAATGCGGCTGTTCGCTGGCGATGGTTTCGCCGCCGTCAGATGTGAAGGCGCTACCGCATAGCGCGCAGATCGCAGGGGATTCGTCGCCGTGACTGATTAGAGCCAGCACGTCGCGACAGCGCGGGCAACGGCCTGAGGCCATCGAGCGCCGCGCCATGCTGCGCGTGATCGCATCGATGACCTTGCCCAGGGCCACCGCCAGGCCAAGGCTCGCCAGTCCGATGAAGAACACCAGCAGCGTGCCCGGCGGGAAGATGAAGATCATGCCCAGGGCCAGCACGAACGCAGCGATGTACGTCCACGCGACCGCCAGGCCGTAGGTTGCGTTCACCGCCGCTGCGATTCGATACAGCACGCGTCAACTCTAGCGCGGGCGTTACGCGCGGGCGCGTCGCAGCATTTCATTCGCCTACCATGCCGAAATGGAACCCGCGGCGATCGTCCTCAATCGCATGGCTGCGCTGCACCGCATCCGCCGGCTGACGCGCTGGCTGGATACGCGCTGGAAGATTCCCGGCACGAATTGGCGATTCGGCCTGGATCCGCTGCTGGGACTCATCCCGGGC
>DATKJG010000460.1:0-4987 GCA_035543215.1 Phycisphaerales bacterium
AAGGATGCCTGCTGCCTTCAAACTGATGTTGGACCTCTACACTCGCGAGGCGTGCCCACCATCACCGACCAGGCCATCGTCATTCGCCGCTGGGACTTCTCCGAGACGTCGCAGACCGTCAGCCTGCTGACGCGCTCGCATGGAATCGTCCGCGGCCTGGCCAAGGGCGCCAAGCGCGAGAAAGGCGATTTCTCCGGCGGCCTGGATCTGCTGACCGAGGGCGAGATCGTCGCCATCGTCAAGCCCGGGCGCGACCTGGCCACTCTGGCGGCTTGGCACCTGCAGCGCGTTCATCGCGCGCTGCGCGAGCATCTTCCGGCCAATCGCGCCGCCCTGTATATGGCCGACCTGGTGCATCACATGCTCATCGAGCACGATCCGCATCCGCCTGTATTCGATGCGCTGAGCAGCATGCTCGCATTGATGGATGAGATCCCAGCGCGCAGCGAGGAAGCAATGCTGCGGTTGCAGTGGGCGGTGTTGAGCGAGTCCGGGTATCAGCCGGAACTGCGGCGCGATGCGAGGACAGGGGCGACGCTCGATGAGGCCTCATCGACATGGGCATTCGATGCCTCGGCGGGCGGGGTCGTGAACGCCGGCGATCCTGCTGTGACCAGCCTGTGGCGCGTCCGGCGCGAGACCGTCGAGTTGCTGCGCGTGGTCGCGGCAGGCGCGGCGATCGGCACGCGCGAGCCGGAATCATTGCGCAGGGCTAACCGCCTGCTGGCGTCGTATGCGCGCGAGATCATCGGCTCCGAGCCAGCATCGCTCGGCTGGGCGTTTCCCGATCTCGCAAGCAAAGACAGGTAGTCGCAGAGCGGCACTACTCATCCGTCGTCGGCAGGTCATCCCAGCGCGAGAGATCGAGCGCCATGCGGCCCGGGGCCGCGCGCCACGCAGGTGAGGGCACCGGGCCGGTCTCGAGTTGCTGGTCGTCGCCGTGGCTGCGGATGAACGCGACGAAGGCCGGGTTCGTCTCCGCTGCTGAGAACCATCGTTCGGGCAGGACGATGCGGCAATACCAGCGGTCGCCGAACGAACGCTTGTGCACCTGCAGGTCGGGCAGGTCCTCGCCCGCGATGACCGCCGGCCAGTCATGTTCCGCCACGGTGAGCCAGACCGCGTGCTGGCCTTCTCCATCCTCGCGACCCAGCAGCAGGGTGATTGCTTCGATTCCGCGAAGGTCGTCGTAGGTTCGAAGGGATGGGCGATCGAGCAACTGCTGCTTTTCCACCAGGCGCCGGCATTCGACGAACGCTTCCCACCGACCGCCCAGTCTCCTGATCTGCACGAACGTCGAACGCTCGAGCGGCACGGCCAGCGCGCGGTTGAACTGCACATCGGCAAGCGTAAGAGGCGCGGCGGCAGGCTGGAACGAAACGCCCGGCGGCCGGGCCTCGACGACGCGCGGGCCGCACGGCATGTCGATCACAGTCTCACCGGATGCGATGCGCAGGGTCTGCGTCGCCGGTTCGGTCAGCCGCGCGCCGCCGAGGGTGGTGGACGGCTGCAGCGGCAGGCGATCAAACGTCATGTGCGCGATGATTCCGGGCTCCAGTTGCACGGCGGCCGCGGGCTTCTCGAATCCCACCCACGCCAGGCGCAGCGGAATCGCATCGTCGCGCAGCGATGTCACGGTAAGCCGAACCTGATCGCCGGAGAGATCCTCCGGCCAGGCCATCACGCTTGGCTGCTGCCCAAGCCACGCCACCGAGGCACTGAGCAACTGCTGATCCGTGAGCGAAAAATCGAGCAGCACCGCCTGAAGCGAGGCCACCAGTTTCGGATCGACGATCCACGTCGCGACAATGCGGCTGCGATCGACCGCGGTGCGCGTCAGCATGTGACGGCATTCGTGCGCGATGCGCGAACTCAACGACGTGAGGCGCTGCATCGCCAGTCGCCAGAGCACGGCATAATGCTCGGCCGCGAGTCGCTGCAGGTCATCGCCCGGCGGCGCCGGCGGCTTGAGTCCAAGGCGATCGGCCAGCAGCACCCAGCGCCAGTATTCGAAAGGCGACTGGACATCGGGCCGATCAGGCGCCTCTTGCATGGACATCGCGGCCTCGGGCGCTGCGTCGGCGGGATCGCGCAGCGGATCGGTCCATGGCGCATCACACCAGATCGGATTGATCGTCGCGCCCTCGACCTTCACAGGCCCGTCGCCTGCGGCAGGCAGGCGCACGAGCAGATATGGCCCTTCGCCCGCGGCGCTGTCGATGGAAACGGAAGTGTCATCGGCTCGCTCAACCGCGCGAATCGCCAGGCGGCGCGGGTCCGTGGTCCATCCGGCCAGCGACAGATCTCTGTGAAGATGAACCCAGGCGACGTCGGCGACAAGTTTGCTTCCATCGGTGAGTTCGACGTCGAGCGTGCGCGGCCAGTTGTCGCCGGCGCGTTCCGCGGTGAGGGGGATCATCATCACGCCGCCACGGGGCGCGATGGGATTCATCACGGCAGGCCGCACGCCGTCGACCGACTCAGCCATGGATGACTGGCCAAGGGCCAGGACCAGCAGGAGGCAGATCGTGAAGCCCAGATGCTGGATTCCTGGCGCATGCGATCGCTGCACGCCCATTCGCGTTCGTCCACGATTCAAGATCTGGAATCCAAGTGCAATCAGCCGCATCAGCGTTTCAGACTTTCAGCGTTTCGCCGCTTCTCCACCAGTTCAGACGCCAGGTCGATGGCATGCTTGAGATCGTCGTTGACAATGAATGCGTCGTACTTACCGCTGCTGCGGGCGACCTCGATCTCGCGCTTGGCCTCGAGGAAGCGGCGCTGGATGGCCTCCTCGCTGTCGCGGCCGCGGCCGCGCAGACGGCGCAGCAGTTCCTCGTCGCTGGGCGGTAGAACAAAGATCATGAAAGCCTCGGGCATCTTCGACTTCACCTGCAGCCCTCCCTGCACGTCAATCTCCAGGATCACCAGACGCCCAGCGGCGAGGTGTTCCGTCACAGGTTGCCGCGGAGTGCCATAGGAATAGCGTCCAAAGACAGTGGCACATTCCAGCAGGTCGCCGGCATCGCGCCGCCGCTCAAACTCATCCTGCGAGAGAAAGAAGTAGTCGCGGCCCTCGACGTCGGCGTGCGTCTTGGGCCGCGTGGTGACTGAGACGCTGAACACACCGCCCAGCCGCCGCTCGACCTCGTGGGTGATCGTCGTCTTCCCCACTCCCGAGGGGCCGGAAATCACCAGAAGCAATCCGCGCTTGGCGCTCGCGTTTTGGGCCATCGTCGCAAGTGTAGTGTAAGGAGAATCATCGCTCGCAAACAGTCTGCAGGCTGGAGAGACGTGCGGCGCGATACACTCGCAGGCGCGGCGAGTGCAGTCCCATCACGGCCCCGGCGCTGGATCTCCGGTTTGACCCCACTTGTGCTCACCATCTCCGTCGTCCAGGCCTTGGCGTCCCTCGCGATCGCGACGCTGATGCTGGGATTCTGGCGGACGCATCACCGCGAAAGCCTGAGGCTGTGGGGCTGGAGTTGGATGGCGCTGGCTGTGCACCAGGTCTCCGCGGCGCTGGCGTTCCAACTGACGACGACATTCGAGAATCCCGGGCATCCGTGGCGCGTCGCAGCCGCGAGCGTCGCCCTTGCTGCTTCCGGATGGCATCTGTACTGGTTTTTGCGCGGCGGCATGTGCCTGTTACGGCCCAGTCGCTCAGATCGGGGCAAGGCCACTTTCACGCTTGTGGCGGTGGCGCTCGCGGGCGTCGTCATCGCTGCCGGAACGGTGAACGCAGGGGTCGATGTGCGCCGTCTGCTGCGCGCGGGCCTGCCGCTGGCCGGCGATGCCGGGGTGTTCGCCGCCGTTGGATTGGTGGTACTCCGGCGCCGGGCCGGAATGCCGCGCCTCGGCGTTCGCGTGCTGTCGGCATCGGCGCTGGCGTACGCGCTTGTTCGCGCGCTCTACCTTGCAGCGTTCATCTACGAGATGCGCTTCAACATCTCGACAAAGGTGGGCGAGTACGGCGGCGTGATCTCGCTGGTGCTGCAGATCCTGCTGGCCATGGGCATCGTCGTGTGGATGCTGGACGACGAGCGGGCCGCCGTGGCCAGGACCTCGGCGGCCCTGGCCAGCAGCGAGGCCCGCTTTCGCCGGCTGGTCGATCATGCGCGCCTGGTTGCGTGGGAGTTCGATTCGCTCACCAAGCGCTTCACGTTCGTCAGCCCACAGGCGCAGCGGCTGCTGGGCTACTCGCCGGAGGAGTGGCGTGAACCCAACTTCTGGTTTGACCACGTGCACCCGGACGACCGTGATCGCGCCCGGGCCTTCAGTCACGAGCAATCGCGCCTCGGCCAGGAACATGCCTTCGAATACCGCATGATTCGCAAGGACGGCGGCGTCGTCTGGGTGCGCGACCTGACGACTGTCGATCAGCGCGACGGGCAGATCATCGGTCTGCGCGGCGTCCTGATCGATGTCTCGGATCGCAAGGCCGCCGAGCGCGACACCCAGGACATTCAGCAGCGGCTGACGACGGTGGTCAGCGCCGCTCCGGTTGTCGTCTGGGCCGTCGATCTCGCCGGCATCGTCACCCTCTCCGAGGGTCACGGCCTGGAAGATCTTGGACTGCGTCCGGGCGAAGTCGTTGGACGCAGTATGGCCGAGCTGTACCCGGATTCGCCGCAGATCATCGATAATCACCGGCGCGCCCTCAACGGCGAAACGGTGCTTGACACCGTCGACGTGCGCGGCCGAGTCTTTGAATCGCGCCTCGCTCCGCTTGTCGGATCAGACGGCGCCATCAACGGGGCGATCGGCGTCGCGATCGATGTCACGCAGCGCCACAGCGCGCAGGACGCGCTGCGCCGCAGCGAGGAGCAGTCGCGCCTGCTCTTCGAATCCGCGATCGATCCGGTCTTTGATTGGGACATCGTCGCCGACCGCGCAACGTTCAGCCCAAGTTGGCGTCGCCTCATCGGATGTCCCGAGACCACCGCCGATCCACCGACGTGGGAGAGTCGGCTGCATCCCGACGATC
>DATKJG010000461.1:0-2892 GCA_035543215.1 Phycisphaerales bacterium
GTGATCGGCGAGCACGCGTACTGGCCGATCTATCGCGTGCCGTCGATCATCGCGGGCGGCGTGTCGATCATTCTCGCGGGAGTGATCGCCCGGCGATGGAGTCCGCTCGCCTCGCTCGCGGCGATGATGCTCTTCGCCCTCTCATACCCGATGGTGCTCTACGGCTCGGAAGCCCGCGGCTACTCGCTGGCGGTGATGTTCACCCTCGCGGCGATCGCGCTGCAGATGCGGTGGATGATGAGTGCGAGCGTTGATGAGAGGGCTGCAGCAACGGTGTCGCGCCCCTCACCCCAACCTTCTCCGAGCGGGAGATGGGCAACGATTGGTGTGTTCTGGTTCGCCTGCGCGCTGGGGATGATGTCGCATCCGCTGTTTGTGCAGCCGTATCTCGGGCTGCTGGCGTGGGCGATTTGGGAGACGATTCGCCATCAGTCGAACGCGTCTTCGTTCCGACTTGTCGCGTCGCATTTGCCACCGCTGCTCTTCGTCGCCGTGATGTACGCCGTGCACTGGCGCGGCATGGAGGTCGCCGGCGGTGCGATCGTTTCGCCCTGGCGCCTCATCGCCAGCGCGGCGGCGCTCGTGATCGGCTGCCCGCGCGACGTTCCGGCGTTCACGATTGTCGGCGCAGTCGTTGCCTGCGCGCTCGTGTCCATGTCGATCATCGCGATGTTGCGCCGGCGCGATTCGTTCTCCGTGTTTGCGGTGCTGGCGATCGCCATCGTGCCGGCGGCATTCCTTGTCGCGCTGCGGCCGGCCGTGCTGTATGAGCGCTACTTCCTGCTGCCGTTGGCTGTGGCCTTGGTGACATTGGCGCGTGCCTTGGCGGGCGTCGATTCGCACCGGACGCGGCGCCCGGCGGTCTGCTTCGCCGCGCTCATTCCGATCCTTCTGTGCAACGTCTGGCAGGCAATTCCGCTGCTGACCGTAGGCCGCGGGCAGTACCTCGCGGCGCTCGAGCACATCGCCGCGCAGACTTCCGGCAGCGAAATCGTTATCGGCTCGGACCACGACTTCCGCAACCGGATCGTCATCGAGTTCTATGCGCGCTACCTCGACAAGCCCGTGCGCTACGTATCCCAGAAGCAGTGGCCCAGCCCGGACGGACAATGGTTCATCGTGCACGGGCTCGGGCACGATGATGCGCCGAGGGAGATGGTGACGGATCAATCGGGGCTGCGATGGCAACTGGAGGCGCATTACGAATGTGCCGATCTGTCCGGCTGGCGCTGGTTCGTGTATCGTCGCGCCTCGCCATGAACCATGCCGAGCAAGCCAACTCGACGCCGACAACGATCGTGCTTCTGGGCGCGAGCAACCTGACGCGCGGCATTTCGACGGTGGTCGAGACGCTGCGGCTGATGCACGGCTCGCCCCTGCGCATCTTCACAGCGATGGGGCATGGCCGCTCCTACGGCCTCCACAGCAGTGTGCTCGGGCGTTCCCTGTGCAGCATGCTCGAGTGCAACCTCTGGTCGGCCGTTACGCGCGAGTCGAACGGCCACGCGCCACGATTCGCACTTCTGACCGACATCGGCAACGACATCATGTATGGCGCGATGCCCGAGCAGATCGTCGGCTGGATCGAGCAGTGCATCGATCGGCTCGAGGAATGCGGCGTGCAGCACATGAACATCACGGCGCTGCCCACCGGCAGTCTCCGACGGGTCAAACGCTGGCAGTTTGCCATCGTGCGGGCCGTGCTGTTTCCATCGCGCCACATCAAGTTCGAGACGGCGATATCGCGAGCACTTGAAACGCAGGATCTCATCGAAGACCTGGTGCGACGGCGCGGGCCTATGCTGCGCCTGGTACAGCACGACGGCGACTGGTATGGCTTCGATCCGATCCACATCCGGCGCCGGAACTGGCCGGCGGCGTGGACGCGGTTCCTGGCTGAGAATGATCACGCCAGCCAACGTGCCAGGCGATCCTTTCGCCGCTGGCAGCGGTTGCGGCGGCACATGCCCGAGCGCTATGACCTGTTTGGATGGACGCGCACGTGTGCCCAGCCGCTGCGAATCGGGCAAGACATCCATATCGAAATGTACTGATCATGCATGAACATGCTTGGAACATGCGCGATATTAAGGCGGTCCTAAGCGTTCTTGCTCGTTTCCGGCATCTGCAGCGATTTGGGTGGTTATTCTGACCTCACTTCGACTTGCCAAGGGGTGCAGACCGTTGTACCATATATCCGGATGAACGGATGAATCAGCTGCCCATCGGCTGGCATCCCTTCGAAGATGTGATCTATTCCCTGAGTTGGAGACCACGAACGTGAGCACCGCGACCGCTGCCGCACCCGCCAAGTCCAAGTCCACCGGCGCCTTCATGGATACCGGCTTGCCGCTGTTCGCCAACCTTCCTTTCAAGGTGCGCGATCTCTCGCCCGAGACGGTTCGTTTCGGCCGCAAGGAGATCGAACTCGCCGAGCACGAGATGCCCGGCCTCATGGCGTTGCGCGAGCAGTACAAGGGCAAGCAGCCGCTGAAGGGCGCGCGCATCACCGGCAGCCTGCACATGACGATTCAGACCGCGGTGCTGATCGAGACGCTGGTCGATCTGGGCGCGAAGGTGCGCTGGGCCTCGTGCAACATCTTCTCGACGCAGGATCATGCCGCCACCGCGGTCGCCATCGGCCCCAAGGGCACGATTGAGAAACCCGCGGGCGTGCCGGTGTTCGCATGGAAGGGCGAGACGCTGCCCGAGTACTGGTGGTGCACGGTGGAGGCGCTGCGCTGGCCGGACGAGAGCGGCCCGTCGCTGATCGTCGACGACGGTGGTGATGCCACGCTGTTCGTCCACAAGGCGAAGGAGTTCGAGTATGCCGGCGTCGTGCCGGCGTTCAACCCCGAGCGAGATCCCGAGGAGTGGGGCGTCATCCTCGAC
>DATKJG010000462.1:0-3675 GCA_035543215.1 Phycisphaerales bacterium
CAGGTACCAGTGGCGGAGAGTCAGCAGGAACGTCGCCAGTACCGCCACCGCCAGCAGGAACAGGAAGGTGAGCAGCGCGGTGGTGAGCATGCGGCGGCGGAACACCATCGCGCGCATGTGCAGCACGAGGTAGCCGCCGAAGACGTACCCCAGCGCGTTGGGGCCGACCAGGTGCCAGTTCATGCTGCGGGCGGCAGGCGCGAGATCCATCGCCAGCCCAAGCAGCCAGCACGCCCACAGCACGGTCGTGCGCGGCGCGAAGAGCGCGATGAACGTCGCCAGGCACGCGACCAGGTCAGGCGAGATCGCGCCGATCGAATGCAGCGTCAGCACCTCGCGCACGCTCAGTTGCAGCACGATCACGATGAACGAAACGATGGCGAAGACCGACCATCTCACCGCGGCGCGCCTCCCGGCTGCGTCGCACTGTCTTCCATCTCGAGTTTGAGCGTCACGTAGGCCACCTGCGAGATGTGATACTGCGGCCGCACGACGATCGTGTTGCGCAGCGGCTCAGATTCCTTGGACTCGACGCTCTCGACGTGCCCGACAATCATGCCTTGGGCCGCGGGCGGCCAGGTGTCATCCAGCAGTTTCACGATGTCGCCCGCGTTGATGATGGCAGCGCGATCGACATCGCCGCGCAATGTGCCGTCGCCCTTGGGCTGCAACTGCACCCGGGCGGCCCGGCTGGTGGGAGTATCGCGCTGATCGCGCGGCAGGATGATGGCATCTACCAGCGGCGAGTCCTTGTTAGCCAGAGGCTGAAACACGCACTGCAGGCGCGAGACCTCGATCACACGCCCCAGGAGGTGCACCGCGTTGTAGGCCGCCACCGCGCCGACGTACACGCCGTGATTCGAGCCGCGGCTGAGTGTGACGGTTCCGTGCGGCGTGGAGGATCGCACGCCTACGCGCGCCACCAGCGGCCGCACCGGTATGTGCATCTGCGCGCTGGCGATCATCTGGGCCTGGGCCAGCTGCTGCTGCAGAGCATCGACCTTGGCCTGCTCGGCCACGTACAGGCGTTCGAATTCATCTCGCTCCTGCTGCAGGTGCAGAACGTATTCCGGATCGTTCACCGGGCCTTCGAGCCCCAGCGGCGCGGGCCGAAGCCACTGGCCCAGCATGTTGCCGGCGATGGCAAACGGCCCCAGCACCAGGTTCATGATCTCCGCCAGCAGGTTGGTCACGCCCAGGGCCCGGCCGGGGGCCATGCACAACGCCAGCGTCAGCACCAGCACGAACGGCAGGATGCGTTGGAAGGAGAAACGCATGATTCAGCCTCACGCCGGGTCTGACGAAGGAAGACCCGGATCGCGCACCGCTGAAATGCCGCAACCCGATCCGGGCCTTCCTTCGTCAGACCCGGCGTAGATCCTCTTAGATGTCGTCGAGGTCCGATTCCATCGTGCCCTTCCACTCTTCGAGGTTCTCGAGATAGATCGCCGTGCCGCGAGCCACGCACGTCAGCGGATCGTCAGCGACGTTGACGTCGAGTCCCGTCGCATTGGAGAGCACGACGTCCATGCCACGCAGGAGCGCGCCGCCGCCGGCGAGGGTGATGCCGTTGTCCACGAGATCGGCTGCGAGTTCGGGCTCGGCCCGTTCGAGCGTGCGCGTCACCGCCTCGATGATCTGCCCCACCGGTTCCTGCAGCGCCTCGCGAATCTCCTCGCTGGTCACGACGGTCTTGCGCGGCAGGCCCGAGATGTTGTCCCGGCCGCGCACGTCCATGGTCATCGGCTCGCCCACCGGCGCGGCCGAGCCGATCTCGATCTTGATGCGCTCGGACGTCTGCTCGCCGACGGTCATGTTGTAGGCCTTCTTCATGTGATTCATGATGGCCTCGTCCAAGTCATCGCCTGCGACGCGCACCGACTCGCACGTGGCGATGTCGGCGAGCGACATGATCGCGACCTCGGTCGTGCCACCGCCGATGTCCACGATCATGCTCGCGGTCGGCTCGACGATGGGTAGCCCGGCGCCGATGCCCGCCGCCATGGGCTCCTCGACCAGGTAGACGCGCCGCGCACCGGCCCGCTCGGCCGAGTCGAGCACCGCGCGCTTCTCCACCGCTGTGATGCCGGACGGTATAGCGATAACCACGCGCGGACCAAAGATGCGGCTGCGGCCGTTCACCTTCGTGATGAAGTACTTGAGCATCGCCTCGGTGATCTCGAAGTCGGAGATCACGCCGTCCTTGAGTGGGCGGATGGCCTGGATCGAGCCGGGCGTCTTGCCGAGCATCTCCTTGGCGGCCCAGCCCACCGCACTGCCGTTGTTCAGCACGCGGTTGGTGCCGCGCTTGACGGCGACGACCGACGGCTCGTTGAGCACGATGCCTTCGCCGCGCACGCACACCAGCGTGTTGCAGGTGCCCAGGTCGATCCCCATGTCGACACTGAACAGGCCCAGCAGGCGATCGGCAATCGACAAGGCAGACTCCTGCGAGGGTGAACAACGACTCGGCGCGAGCGCACCACGCGCTCGGACCCGGCCGGATCACTGAGGTCATCTACGTCAGGCGATTCGGCCGCGCGTGAATGATAGGGGAAAAGGCGCAACCCTGGGACGGAGGGAAATCGCGATTCGGTGCGCACGACGCATTCGCGCGACGTGCCCGATCGATTCCGCGAGTTGCCGCGCTGCACAGCCTGTCAATTGCCGCAGCCAACGGGCAAAAATCACGCGGCCCGAGTCAGGCTCGGGCCGCGAAAGCAGTCTCTATTCGTTGATCGCAATCGTCAGCGACTGCGCTTGGAATCCACGAGCTTGAACATGCCGCCATCGTTGGCGTTGGCGCTGGAGGCTGAGTGCTTGATGTTGTTCATGGCCATGTACACCACGCCGGCGGCCAGCACGAGGAAGGCCACGGCCAGCAGGCCGGTAAACACGTCAAGGTCGCCGTCGGAACGTCGGGCTATGGGAGTGTTGAACTGAGTCATGGGGTTTCTCGGTAAGCGGTCAGTGGGGTTCCACGAATCAGTCGCCCATCACTCGGGATAGGCGGTGGCCTTCATGCCCACGGCCACGGCGCCGCGGTCCTTGGCGTCCTCAAGGCTGATCACGCCGGTGGCGCGGTTTACATCGACGTTGATGATGCGGATATTGGCGATGAATTCGCCGCCGTTGGCGATGGCCATGATCCAGTCCTTCTTGACGCCATCCTTCTCGCCGGCGTCGATCTCAGCCAGCACCTGCGTGCTGCTGCGCTCGACGCGGAGAATCGTGGCGGTCAGGCTGCGATCCGGGATGATGCCGTCGCGCACGCCGATGCGCGCGTCGCTGGTGGGGTTGAAGCCCATCGCGATCGCCTTGCTCACGTCGCTGAGAGCGGCCGCGCGCTCTTCCTTGACGCGCTGCAGTTCCTCGGCCAGGGCGCGGCGGGCCTGCTCAGCCACATCAAGTTGCGTCGTCACGTCGCGCAGGGCCTCGTCGAGTTCGACCTTCTGACGCTCAAGCGTGACGGCCATGGCGCGCAGTTCGCGCAACTCGCCCACCAGCGACTCGGTCAGCTGCTGGCCGGCGGTGATCTGGCTGGCGATGGTCTGGATGTGCGTGTTGATCTCGGCGTTGGCGGCGTTGGAGGTCGTCACCTGCGACTGCAGTTGTCGAACCTCGGCTTCCGAAGCGGCCTGGTTCTGCTGCAGCGTGCCGATCTGGGCGCGGTAC
>DATKJG010000463.1:0-2648 GCA_035543215.1 Phycisphaerales bacterium
CGTACACCACGGCCGGCCGCAGGATGCGCTCGTCCCTGCATAGGTTCTTCATGCGCTCGAATAGCGGCTGGACCACCTCGATCTGATTCCGCTGATACTCCTCCGGTGACATCTGGCCCTTCTTGAAGCCCCACTGGCCGCGGAACAGCGCGACGGTGTTGATATACGGATAGATCTCATCGAGATCGATGTCCTCGATCAATCGATCGCCCCAGAAGGGCGGCTTGGGAATCTCGACATCGGTTGCGACGCTCGATCGCGCCTGTTCGCGTACCGCCACGCCTGCAGCCTCGCCGCCCGACAAACGTCGTTCCGTGGCACACGCGACCTTCTCTTCGACCTCGGCGCGTTTGGTCAGCCGGGCCTCGATCTCTTCATCGATCGCCCGCAGCCGATCTTCCGCGAGATGCTCGCAGATGCGCAGGCCCTCGAACGCATCTTTGCCGTAGTACAGCGGGCCCTTGTAGATGCCTCGCAGGTGGCTCTCGGCGTAGTGTCGCGTGAGTGCTGCGCCGCCGAGCAGGATCGGCACGTCGATGCCCATCCGGTTGAGTTCGTGCAGGTTCTCTTCCATCACGCCCACGCTCTTGACCAGCAGACCGCTCATGCCGATGGCGTCGGCCCTGGTTTCCTTGAGCGCCTCGACGATCTGCACGATCGGCTGCTTGATGCCGAGGTTGTGCACCTCGTAGCCGTTGTTGGTGAGGATGATGTCCACCAGGTTCTTGCCGATGTCGTGCACATCGCCCTGCACCGTTGCGAGCACGACCTTGGCCTTCGGCCCGGCGGTCGCGCCCGATTTCTCCATGTGCGGCTCGAGAATGCTCACGGCCTTCTTCATCACCTGAGCGCTCTGCAGCACGAACGGCAACTGCATCTGCCCTGACCCAAAGAGGTCCCCCACCACCTTCATGCCCGCCAGCAGGTGATCGTTGATGATCTCGAGCGGCGAGTAGTCCACCATCGCCTCGGTGAGATGGGCTTCAAGGTCCTTGTCCTCGCCATCGACGATGTGACGCTGCAGTCGTTCCTCGGTCGTGAGGCTCTCATCGGCGCGCGTGTCGGCGACGGCGTCGCCGCCATCGGGAAACAGGCCGATGAAATGCAGCAGCGGATCGAACGTCTCCGGCTTGCCCTCAGGCCGCTGCGCGCCACGATGATCGAAGATGAGCCATTGCGCAGCTTCCCACTTCTCATCATCGATCTTGTTGCGCGGCAGAATCTTGCTGGCGTGCACGATCGCCGCCGTCAAGCCGCGCTGCCGGGCTTCGTGCAGGAACACCGAGTTGAGCACCGCGCGGACCGCCGGCTTCAGGCCGAACGAGATGTTCGACAATCCGAGAATGATGCCGCAGTTGGGGAACCGCTTGGCGATGCGCTCGATGCCATGCAGCGTCTCCAGCCCAAGCCGCCGATCGTCTTGCACACCGGTGGCGATCGTGAACGTCAGCGGATCGAACAGCAGGTCGCGTTCATCCAACCCCCACTTGCGGGTGAACAGGTCGTGCATGCGCTCGGCGATCTCGACCTTGCGATCCGCCGTCTTGGCCATGCCGGCTTGGGGATCTTCATCGATGGTGAGTGCGACGCATGCGGCGCCGTAGCGTTCGAGCAGCGGGCAGATGTCGTCGAAGCGTTTCTCACCGTCTTCGAGATTGATGGAGTTGACGATGCACTTGCCGCCAGCCCGCTTGAGGCCGGCTTCGATGACATCCGCCTGCGTCGAGTCGAGCATGAGCGGAGCATCGACCTGCCGCACGTAGCGCGACGCGACTTCGATCATGTCTCTTGCGCCGTTGCGGCCGACGAAATCGACGCAGACGTCCAGCAGGTGGCTGCCGTCGCGCATCTCCTCGCGCGCCATCGACACCAGGCCATCCCAGTTCTCTTCATCGAGCAGGCGTTTGAACTTGCGCGATCCGTTGGAATTGGTGCGCTCAGCGACGATGAGGAAAGAGTTGTCCTGCACGAACTCGACGTGACCGTACAGGCTGCTGCAGCCGGCCTTCTGCGGTTCGATGTCGCGCGCCTTTGGCGTGGTTCGTTCGCCCGTCAATGACGTCGCGAGCTGTCGAATGTGCTCGGGCGTTGTGCCGCAACAGCCGCCGACGATGTTGATGCCGAACTCATCTACGAATCGCGACAGCGCGGTGGTGAAGGCCTCCGCGCCGAGTGGAAACGATGTCTTGCCGTTGACCAACACGGGCAGCCCCGCGTTGGGCATGACTGAAATCGGTCGCCGCCAGTGCTTGCTCAGATAGGCGATGTGTTCGCCCATCTCGGTCGGCCCGGTCGAGCAATTCAATCCCAGCGAGCAGACCGGAAACATGCCGATGGCGTTGACCACCGCGGTGATGTCGGAGCCGACGAGCATCTTGCCCATCGTCTCGATCGACACGCTGACCATGATCGGGATGTCCTCGTGCGATTTGCCGCGCTCCCTGAGCGCATCGAGGCAGGCATTGATCGCACACTTGACCTGAAGCAGATCCTGGCAGGTTTCGATGATGACGACATCGACGCCGCCATCGATGAGTCCCCGCGCCTGCTCGGCGTACGAATCGAGCATCGCCTCCCAGGTGGTGTGGCCGAGCGTAATCAGTTTGGTGCCCGGCCCCATCGAGCCGGCGACGAAGCGCGGCTTGTCG